>JAAYKZ010000262.1 GCA_012522165.1 Clostridiales bacterium | reverse complement strand
GTATAATTAGAATATAGAAAACAAGTTTTCCATAGCAATATAACAAAAGCTATTGCAACAGATACTTCATATTTCTCGTAACATTTCTTGCAACATTTCAAGATTATTATCCTATAAGTAAGATCTTACTGTAAGTATCGTTTTAATTGTCAATTGGTTATATTTTTCACGGGGAGTAAGGAGGAACGAACTTTTTAGAAAAACTTTTCGGGGAGTATTTAAAAGGATTATTTAGAATCAAAAAATTTAAGTAAGTTTTTTTTGGGGAGTAATTTATTTAAGTTTTTGGGGAGTAAAAATGTAAGAGCACTTTTTGGGGAGTTGAGTTTTTAAACATTTTGGGGAGTAGAAAAATTACAATGAAAAATTTTAGGGGAGTTGAGTTTAAAGTTTTTGGGGAGTAGGTAATTTAGAAAAACTTATTAGGGGAGTAAATTGTAGCGTTTTGGGGAGTGGAAATTTTATAGAGAATTTTATTTAGGGAGTACATTATTAAAGAATTGGAGTACATTATTAAAGAATTTAGGGAGAGTAGAAAGTTTTTCGGAAAATTTAGGGAAAGATCTTAAATGGGATAATAATGTGTACGTACACAACTTCTTTAAAGAGAAAGATGCGTATTAATATGAAACGGGGTTTCCTTCAGCTATTAAAGCCGATGGGGACCAAGCCCGTTTCATAATGAATACACTATAATAATATAATTAAGGGAGGAAATGTATATGAAAAACTTAAAAGCCAAGTTATTAGTTGCTTTGACAATTGGAGCAATGGTGGTATGTCAACTTGTGTCGATTGCAGAAGCATCATGGTATAGTTTGAGATAATGCCCCGGTAGGGTAAGTTACATATCATGTGCTGAAAGAAATGTTATGTCAATAAAATTATTTGAATGAGATTATGTGCAGGTATATGCAAGTATCAGATTAATTTAGAGAGAAATTTTATAAAAAAATATTTGTGGTATGACAAAATGTCATACCACTTTTTATATGAATAATTTTCCCACAATATTTTTATACCTTGTTCTTCTCTTCCCTTTCTCTTTGAAATTCCTGAACATCCCTGAGAAATTTCAGCTGAGTCTCTGTGCGGATAATTCCCCCGGCTTCGGTAACAATATTGTTCATATGTCTAACTGCCTCTTCGGACTCAAAAAACTTTGCATCCTGAATTATACTTTTGAGCTCGTCAACCTCCTCTTTAACAAGCTCCAGACAGCATCTGCATACCGGACAAACCAGTAAGTAATCTCTCTTGTACGGAATAACGGGAATAAAAAAAAGTGTAAACCAAGTAGTTAATTTCTGTAAAAGCCAACTTGTTTCATTACTGCATTTGTTGCATTGAATTTTGCGAACAGGTCCATAGTTTTTAACAGTTCTATAACCCCAGCCAAATAGAATCATAATAAAACCTCCTATAAGTTGGTCAACTGAAATAAACTAATTTGGAAAAATATAGACTGAACTAGTTCTTGTAAAAACAAATGGAGTAAAAACAAGGTGTTGATTATGAAATGAAAAATTACATAACATATTAACCTTACACCAATAT
>JAAYKZ010000261.1 GCA_012522165.1 Clostridiales bacterium | reverse complement strand
TAAAGAGGTAGAGAATCAGCAGGTGGCAGTAAGGTCTAGGGATGAAGGGGATTTAGGCCCAATGGATGTTAAAGACTTTTTAGATAAAATTCAAAAAGAAATTAATCAAAAAGGTTAATAAAATAATTGACAAGGTTTATAATATATGATAATCTATATTTGATTTAAGTAGAAGCTATCCACTTCTCACCTATCGGCGTTGCCAGGAAGGTTTCTTTCACTAGATCTATGGATTTAATATGTGTTTAAAGTGGGTAGGTATACCCACTTTTTTTGTTCTAGATATAGTGGAGCCAAGTGGTGTAGCAAAGTTTGTTTTAAAATTTCGGAGGTGAATGAATATTAGGAACAGGGAACTCTCTGTGAATGAGGGAATCCGGGATAAGGAAGTAAGGGTCATTGATGTAAATGGGGAACAGCTCGGCATCATGTCTCCTAAAAAAGCCTTGGAGATCGCCCAACAAAGAGATTTAGATTTAGTAAAGGTAGCACCCAAAGCTAATCCGCCTGTATGCAGAATTATGGATTACGGTAAATATCGATTTGATATGGCCAAAAGGGAAAAAGAAGCCAGAAAGCATCAGCGGACTATTAACGTTAAGGAAGTTAGACTATCAGCCAATATAGAAGAACATGATATGGGTGTGAAGGCCAAACATGCAGACAAGTTCTTAAAGGCGGGAGATAAGGTTAAAGTCACTATCCGTTTTAGAGGACGTGAAATGGCTCATACTTCTATTGGATACGATGTAATGAATAGGTTTGTGGAAATGGTAACACAAGAACACATCATTGAACGCAAACCTAAACTTGAAGGAAGAAATATGATAATGATCTTAGCACCTAAAGAATAAACGCAGGAGAGGAGGAAGCCCTATGCCTAAGATGAAGACACACAAAGGGGCAGCCAAAAGGTTTTCTTTAACTAAAACTGGAAAGGTAAAAAGAGCTAAAGCTTATAAGAGTCATATCCTAACTAAGAAGACAAGAAAGAGAAAGAGGAATCTAAGAAAAGGCACCTATATTGCTGCCGTTGAAGAAAAAAATATAAAAAGATTGATTCCTTATAAGTAGGCAGTAAAGGAGGTACAGACATGGCAAGAGTAAAAGGGGCAGTTAATGCCAGAAAAAAACATAAAAAAGTACTCAAACTAGCAAAAGGTTATTTTGGTGCAAAGAGCAAGCAGTATAGGACTGCAAATCAAGCTGTTATGAAATCTCTAGTTTATTCCTATACTGGTAGGAAACTGAGGAAAAGAGATTTTAGAAAGCTGTGGATTTCAAGAATTAACGCCGCTGCGCGAAGCAATGGCTTAAGCTATAGCAGATTTATCAATGGCCTTAAGCTAGCCAACGTGCAAATTGATCGTAAGATATTAGCAGATATGGCAGTAAATGATGCAGCAGGTTTTGCACAATTGGTAGAGCTTGCCAAACAAAAATTAGAAGCCTAAAATAAAGACCTCTATATAGGGGTCTTTTTCTAATTAGTAGGAGAATTTTTTTTATTGAAGTGAAACATGATATATTTAACAATGATATGAAGAATATTAATACTTAGGATATTAATAGGGGATAGGAAGAGTGAGAATAATAATTGACAATAAATCATTTCATTTTTCGCCTACTCAAATACTGGCTTTGGGTTTTGTAATGATCATTCTTGTAGGTACTTTTTTATTAAGCTTGCCAATATCAACATCTAAGGGGATCAGGATGGGCTTAATGGATGCATTGTTTCAAGCTACTTCAGCTGTATGTGTTACTGGTTTGACAGTAGTCAATACTGCCAGTGATCTATCGCTTTTTGGGCAGATAATTACGATTATCCTAGTCCAGATAGGGGGTCTAGGATTTATGACTATGGCCACCATGATATTCCTGGTTGCCGGTAAACGGATCACCCTTAGAGAAAGATTAATAATGCAAGAAGCATTAAATCATTTCACTATTCAGGGGGTAGTGAGGCTAACTAAAAATATCCTTGCAACTACTCTAATTTTAGAAGGAGCAGGTGCAGTACTTTTGGCCTTTCGCTTTATACCTATGTTTGGATGGATCAAAGGGATATATTTTAGCATATTTCATTCTATTTCTGCATTTTGTAATGCAGGTTTTGATCTTATGGGCAATAGTTTGTTAGATTTTTCGGGAGATATTATAATAAACTTTACAATTATGGCTTTAATTATATTGGGTGGCTTGGGTTTTTCAGTTATTAGGGATGTTTATAATCACAGGTACCATTTTAGAAAGTGGCATCTCCATACTAAGCTAGTTGTATTAAGTACTATAATATTATTGCTTTCTGGATTTCTATTCTTTTTTATCATGGAATATGATAATGTACTTGCAAACTTTTCTTTAAAGGATAAGATTATTGCTTCCCTGTTTCATTCAGTAACAATTAGAACAGCCGGCTTTTATTCAACACCAATGGAAGAAATCACGGAAGCTTCAAAATTTTTTACAATTATTCTAATGTTTATTGGTGCCTCACCAGCTTCTACTGGAGGCGGAATTAAGACTGTTACAGCTATGGTAATTATACTTACTGTTAAAAGCGTAATAGAAGGAAAAGATGATATAGAGATTTTCAGGAGACGCATACCTTATGCTATTGCTAATCGAGCTTTAGCAATAACCGTTATTAGCCTAGGATTTTTAGTCTTTGTTACTATTATTTTTTCCATTGTGGAACCTTATCCTTTTATTGACTTACTTTTTCAAACTTCTTCAGCGTTAGGAACTGTAGGTGTAGCCTCATTTGACAATAGTATGCTTAGCAATATTAGTAAGTTACTTACCATACTATGTATGTATACTGGTAGAGTTGGCCCATTAACATTAGCATTTGCAAAGAGACAATCAAGCAATAACAATTTAATTAAGTATCCTGAGGATCAAATAATGGTTGGTTAAAGAAAGGAAGATTAAAAACCATGAAACAGTTTGTGGTTATTGGATTGGGACGTTTTGGTAGTAATGTGGCAAAAGCTTTGTATTCTATGGACCATGAGGTATTGGCAATAGATAAAGATGAGGAAAAGGTGCAAGATATATCCGACTATGTTACCCATGCAGTACAGGCTGATGCTACAGACGAAAATGTACTTAAATCCCTAGGAATTAGGAATTTCGACGTAGTGGTAGTTACTACCTCATCAGATATACACTCTAGCATCCTGATAACTTTATTGTGCAAAGAAATAGGGGTTAAATTTGTTATTGCTAAAGCACAGAGTGAACTTCATGCAAAAGTCTTATACAAGATTGGTGCGGATAAAGTAGTTTTTCCAGAACGTGATATGGCTATGAGAGTGGTACATAATTTAGTTTCATCAAATATTTTGGATTATATAGAAGTAACTCCAGAGTACAGCCTGGTAGAGATTGAGACATTGTCTCATTGGGTAGGTCATTCTTTAAAAGAATTAAATATACGAGGTAAATATGGAATAAGCGTACTAGCAATCAAACATGGCAAAGAAATTATTGTAGCTCCAAATGGGGATGATATAATAAACAAAGACGATATCCTAGTAGTAATCGGAAAAACTAAGGATATTACACGTCTGGAGAATAAGTATCAAACGTAAGGGGGGAAACAAAGTGAGTGAGATTATCACCAGCCATAATAATCCAACTATTAAATTAGTTAAGTCCCTCCATACAAAGAAATACAGGGATCAATATGGCCTGTATTTTGTAGAAGGATGGAAGATGGTAAAAGAGGCTATAGAAGAAAATTGTCCCATTCATATGTTAATTTATAGTCGAGATTTTGATATACAGAAGTTGGAATTGGACAAAATAAAGGGAGATATTCCTTTTGTATGTGTAGATGATAATCTTTTCAAGCAAATAGGAGATGTAAAAACTCCTCAAGGAATAATTGGAATTTTAATTAAGGAACATAATGATATAGATTATGTTCTAGACACTAATTCTGGATTTTGGGTTGCCTTAGATAGGGTTCAGGATCCGGGAAATATGGGAACCATTATTAGAACTGTAGATGCAGCAGGTGGAGACGGAGTAGTGCTTCTTGAAGGATGCGTAGACCCCTATAATCCCAAGACTATTCGGTCTACTATGGGTTCAATTTTCCGTATCCCTATTATAAAGGTGGATAATAGCAATGATTTCTTTTTAAAGTTAAAAGAAAGACAGGCCCATATTATCACAAGTGATATGAATGGAGAAAACATCTTTAATTGGCAAGGAGCTAAGTCAAGCTCTATAAAAGTTCTGGTTATTGGAAACGAGTCTAAAGGCATAAGGCAGGAAATTCACCGCATAGCCTCCAGCACTGTATCCATACCCATCATAGGAGGTGCCGAATCCTTGAATGCTTCAGTGGCAGCGGGCATCATGATATATGAAATATTGAGGAAAGAAGGTAAAATGGGACAGGAAATTTCTTGTATCCGCAATGGGGATATGCTATAATTAAAAAAAAGCGGATTTAAAGGGGATGGTTCCCAGTGTTGGCTAAAGTCATGTGGAAGATATTTGAAGCGACGGGTTCCATTTCTGCCTATATGCTTTACAAAAAATTAATAGCCCTTAAGTAAAAAGCAATGAAGGAGAGGAGTACATTCTGCCTTATTATAAAGAGAGGGGATGTCATAGGCTGTAAGCATCCCTATAATAAGAGAATGGAAGTTCGCTCCAGAGCTGTAGGCTGAAGTGGTAGTAGGTCTTACCGGTTTTACCGTTAACAATGAATGAGGTTTGTTTTTATAAACAAACAAATTTGGGTGGTACCACGAATTATATTACCTTCGTCCCATACTGGGGTGAGGGTTTTATTTTTATATCTAATCATCGGAAAGGAGTAATACGTTGTGCGTGATAAATTAGTTATTATACAAAAGGAAGTATTAGAGAGCATAGACAAAGCTAATGATTCCAGTAGTTTAGAAGATATTAGAGTTAAATATTTAGGTAAAAAGGGTCAGCTAACTCAAATTTTAAGAGGTATGGGGAAGCTTTCCCCAGAAGAACGCCCGGTTGTAGGGCAATTAGCCAATAAAGTTAGACAAACAATTGAAAGCGCCTTAGCTGAGAAGGTTAAGGAGATGGAAGAGAGAGCTTTAGCTATAAGACTAAAAGAGGAAACCATTGACGTAACTCTTCCAGGAAAAAAGCCATCATTAGGAAAACTTCATCCCCTTACTATAGTTTTAAACCAAATTACTGAGATATTTTTAGGGATGGGATTTGATGTAGCTGAAGGACCAGAGGTAGAACTGGATTATTATAATTTTGAAGCTTTAAATATACCTAAAAATCATCCAGCACGGGATACCCAGGATACCTTTTATATAAATGAAAATATCCTTTTAAGAACACATACTTCTCCTACCCAAATTAGGACTATGGAAATACAGAAACCACCAATAAAAATAATAGTACCGGGTAGGGTTTATAGATCCGATGCTGTTGATGCTACCCATTCACCTATTTTCCATCAAATAGAGGGGTTAGTGGTGGACAAAAATATAACCATGGGAGATTTAAAGGGTGTTTTAGATATTTTTGCAAAGAAAATGTTTGGACCCAAAACCCGTACTCGCTTCAGACCCCATTACTTTCCTTTTACTGAGCCCAGTGCAGAAATGGATGTAAGC
>JAAYKZ010000260.1 GCA_012522165.1 Clostridiales bacterium | reverse complement strand
GAAAATCTCCACCCTTCCCTTGACAACATAAGGTTTTACATTTTAAACAGTAAAAATTTGGATATCTATATCATACTTTCCTTTAAAAAAGTGTTGCATTTAATATTGCAATTTTCAGTATACTTAGGTCCCAAAAGGCTTAGCATTCTTTGCTATACCCATGAGTAAATAATAAATAAAATGAGAACTATAAATACATCAGAAATATCTATAGTTCTCAATGAAAAGGAAATAAAAATTTATTGACTAGTAGGAATGATTTTGATACTATCTGCCTCTTTGCCAGATTCTCGTTTAACTACATCTAAAATTTGGGCTACTTCTTCAGGTGCCAATTCTTGTTTATCCACTATAACGCTTACATAGTCCTGATTAAATATAACAATAGAATCATTAAAACGTTTTGCTTTCAAAAGACCTTCTATATTCAGTTCTTTTTCCATGTTTGATGTAATTTCTAAGAGTTGTTGTTGAGCTTGATTTTTAGTTTCAGGATCAGAATTGGGATTATCAACAATCTCTTTTATCCAATCTATTTCTTTCTTTCTTGTATTTTCTCTTTCAAAACGATATTCTACAAAGAAACCACCACTGCTAGATGTACTTACTATATCTGATGATGCATCATCCACATCTTGATTGTTATTTTTTCCTTCCAATGCATCATTAACCGTTACAGTTGGTTTTTTGCTGTCATTATCCAGTAAATTTGCATTGTCTTGCTCTTTAATAGCATTTTGATTGTATACAAAGTTCAAATAACCCGTTATAACGAGAAGAACTACCAACATAGCCAAAACTAAATTTTTTCTTTTTACCATCAGCATATTTATTACCCTCCCTAATTACTTTGTTCCATCGGGAAAACTTCTACTTGATTGGGCTTAACACCTAATGCAACCTGTACAGCCCTCATAAGTTCCATTTTTACTCGTACATCTTCAGCACCTTGGGCGATAACGATTACCCCTTTTATTTCTGGCTCCACCTCCTTTAGAATGATAGGCTTAGTACCTTCTGAATCGTTATAGGTTGATGGTTGAAAATTTTTGTCCGTTTGATTTATTGTCCTTGTACCCCCATTATTGTCCTCTTCTTCGGTTATGGTTGTTGATTCTACTGTATTCATAGCTGGTATAATCTCTTTTCCTGAGTTATAGGTTATCATAACTTCTACCTGCCCTGCTCCTTTTATAGAAGATAATATCTCTTTTAGCCTTTGTTCGTCTCTATTCTCATAAGAAGCCTTATTATCTACCCAATGAAGATCAGTTGTATCGTCATTTTGATGATATTCATTTTGATTAGTATTAGATGGTTTATTCAATGTAGAAGTATAAATGCTTATGACAATAGAAATCACAAGAATTGCCAGTATTATCTCGATATTTTTAATTTCTTTAAATCTTGCTATTAGATCCTTTAGAGTTTTTTTATTTTCCATAGTGGCCTCCTTATCATAGGTATTGCTATTTCTTATTTATGTATATTCTTGATTTATCAATTTCATAAGTAGTAGATAAATGTTCTATAATTGTTTCAAAATCAATATCATTATCTTGAAAATTTGAGTGAGAAGAAACTTCTTTTTCCGTTGGTAACTTATCATCTATACGTATCTCTATTGGTTCAATTTTCAAGGAATCAGAGGTTCCTATGGTAATGTCAATTTGACTTAATGAAAACATATCTTGATCTTGATTTTTGTCTAATGTGACATTTGCTGAAACCTCTAATTCAGGTGTATATTTTTTCACTCTGCTAACTACATCTTCCTCTAATCTATTCTTATATAGTTCTATCAGATATTTTTCCTGATTTATTTCCAAAGCTTTGTTTTGTACATTCATAGCTTCTAATTCTGCATCTATTTGCTTAATCCATAAGTTCTTTGTAAGCTGAGGAAAATTGCCTGTTAGCTTTATAATAGGCTGCAAAATGACTAAGATAGTAATGAGCCCCATGAAAAACTTAGTATATTTTTTAAGATTCCCATTAGGTAGAACCATATCCAGCAATGTTGCCAGTATTACCACTGCTACCATATTTGAAATCCATTGGTTTAACATCTAAATGCTCCTTTATCTCATCATTACAGTTATATTACCTAATCCTATTAATAATGCTATAGTTAGGAAGAACAATATCGCTATACCTAATAAGGTTACAAGGAGTATTACTAACACACTACCTATTTCATTTAAACAATTTACAACTCTTTTATCACTAATAGGTTCTAGTAATGCACTAGATAGCTTATAAACAGCCATTAATGAAAGAATCTTTAATATAGGATATAGACAGATTGATATAGCAACTATTAATCCCACTACACCTACCGCATTTTTTAGCATTAAGGAAGAGCTAATAATAACATCTACTGTTTGAGAGAACATTTTCCCTACCACTGGAACAAAGGTTTCAATGGCATATTTCGTAGTACGGATTGATACTCCGTCAAAGGATGCTGCTATTATCCCCTGGACACTAAGGACTCCAATAAAAATTGTGAAAACTATACCTAATACCCAGGAACAAATGTTTCTAGTTAGTTTACTAAGATTTACTAAACTGATGTTATCATTAATATTACTGATCAGTACTAAGATAGTAGATAAGAAAATCAATGGTATCATAATGTTCTTTAGGAATATTCCAGTTACTCCAGTCAACAATGCCGTAGCTGGCTGCATAACTCCCGATGAAGCTATACCTCCCATACCAATGAGGAGAGCTAAAAGGGCAGGAAAAAGAATTTGCATAAATGATGTCATTTGTTCAATAGTATTCTTTCCAACATTGAGGACTACTGTTATGCTTTGAATAATTAATATTACTATCATAATATAACAAACTATCCAGGCCAGCTCTCCTACTGTGCTATCGCTAAAATTGGTTTTAAAATTACTCAAAATACCGGTAAATATAGCGATGGCAAAGATTTTTGCCATAAGGGATAGATTGAGTTTTATTTCTGTGAAAAAAGCTTTGCCTAAGCTCTCGTATATTTTTTTCCAATTTAACTCAAATTTACCTATGACAAGGTTAATAATTGTTTCCTTAAGATTAGCATTGGTTAATAAACCATCTTGGTAATTATCTAGATTTTTATTAAACTCATTCCATTGATCAATATTCAATATATCTAATTGCTCTTCTGCTATTTTTTGAATTTCTTCTCTTATATCAACTCTGGATTCTTGAGTTGTCGATGCTTTTATTATATTAGTTGGAATTATCATTAGTATGGCTATAAGAGAAATAATGATAAAATTCTTCATATGTTGAAACTCCTTATGGCAGTATTTGCAAAATTGTTTCAGTAAGTGCTTTTAATATCGGTAATCCCAAAATCATAATAATCACTTTTCCACCCAGCTCTATTTTCGAAGCTATGCTATTTTCTCCCATATCTCGACAAATTTGTGACGCGCACTCAGTTATGTAAGCTACACCTATTATTTTAATTAAAGAGGATATAAAAACAGTATCAATTTGAGTTTTATTGATTATATCGTTAAACACATTAACAATATATGGGAGCTTATCGGCAATGATGAAAAATATAAATATAGCTGCTGCAATGCTTATAAGGAAAGCTATCTCAGGCTTATGCTGTTTAATAATCAGTGAAAGAATAGCAGCTACAATACCTACCCCAACAATTTGAACTATATCCATAAAAACACCTTTTCTAAGTAACTTTAATATAGGCGAAAGATACTTCTTACGTTGTTGAATAAATCATTAATGAGATTTACTACCATTAGAAGAACAATCACTACACCAGTTAGAGTAGTCAGCATAGCGATTTCTTCTCTACCTGCCCTCGTCAGCACATGATTTACCACAGATACCAAGATACCAATTGCAGCTATCTTAAAAATAATATCAATATTCACCTTAGCTTCCTCCATTCGTAAACTAGAACAATATTATGGCTATACCTAATCCCAATAGTAAGCCTAAACTTCGATACATATTTCCATAACGTAAGTGAAGTTGCCTAGCATTTTCTTCTTCTATTTTTAATTGCTGCTGTGCAATCTCAAAATACTTTTTTTGATTTTGCCTATCACTATTGCCTAACTGCAGGCCAAACCGATACATTATATCTAGCTCTGTTTTACCTACACATGGATTTTTTTGTATTTTATTTAAAGATTTATTCCATGCTTCCGTAAGGGAATATTCTGTTTTATTTTCCAAATTATCTGCTACTTCAATGAAGAAAGTTTTCCAATCTCCATCCAAAGTCCTAATTGAATTTCTTATGGCTTGAGATAAAAAAGTGGAATAATAAACTATTTCTGTCTCCAAATGTGCTAAGATGCTTTGTAAAACTCTAATATTGTATATTCTCTGTTTATATCTATATGACATTTGCATTCCTAAAAGAGTACAGCATATAACAATGGTTATGCTAGATGCTATTTTGAGAAACACCTCATCACTTCCCAATTAAATTCTTTGGTATTCCTGTCTTCTATAAAGCTATCTAATAGGATGATCTAGTAATATCTGGTCATTAATGCAATCATAAACTTTCTCTAAAGTTCCCGTCCCTAGGCTATTGCCTAGTACTAATACTCTCTGAAAAACTTTTTTGTCTAAAAGGGATTTTAATATGGGTCTTTTGCGTGCATCTTCCAGTCCAGAGCTGTGAGCCGTTGTTATTATTTTAATTCCGGCATTTAAAGCGTCTTCTATTGCCATAGCATCTTCAGGTCTGCCAATTTCATCAGTTATTATCACGTTTGGAGAGAGAGAACGTATCATCATAATTATACCTAAGGCTTTTGGACATCCATCTAGTATATCTGTTCTAACCCCTACGTCATTTTGAGGTATTCCTTGAAAACACCCTGCAATTTCAGAGCGTTCATCTACAATCCCTACCTTTACTCCTCTAAACCCTGAAAAGCCATTACTAAGCTGTCTGGATAGATCCCTTAACAAGGTGGTCTTTCCCATTTGAGGTGGGGAAAGTATTAGAGTATGTAGCACTTGGCCATCATTTATAATAT
>JAAYKZ010000259.1 GCA_012522165.1 Clostridiales bacterium | reverse complement strand
TCCTATTATCATCAAACTTCCTTTTATAATTTCCTCCATGTCCTATCTCCTATTCACGACAATGATATTATTTTTTCTTATTCTAATAATTTTATTCCAAATTTTACATTAAAAAATGGGGGTTCAAAGATCTGCTATGAGAACCCCCATCATCATTTTTATTTATCTGTCTACTTTTGACTTCTCAGCCCTTTTAGCGTCAGACTCTTTAATTGCGTCTAATATTCTATTTCGTCTTCTAGGTCCATCTAAATAGCTCAAGCCCGATAAAATAGGTAGAATAATTATTGGTATAATTGCAATATAGGGCATTTTATCCTTGAAAGTCATAAAAAACTTAGTATATGGTGCTAACCATATTCTAAGAGCTATTTCAGAATAATCTATCTTAGCCTCTATTATTATTGCTAATATATATAAAATCAATGCAGGGATAGATGCTAATAGACCAATTAAAAATCCTTTCGGTTTCCAAAATAAATCCCGCTTTATGTCTTTTTGACTAATATAGACAATATCAGAGTAGATTATAAACCACAAGATAAATATAAGTAATAATCCTACTATCCATTGATATATTTCATTATCTTGCCACAAACCCATTAATGGTATCATGAGAAAAAATTCTACTATAGAAATTATGGCATGAGTACCAATAAGTTTCAGGCTTAATTTACCAACTCCCATAAAATTCATCCTTCCAAAAATGATATAGTTCCATATTCATAAAACAATATATTAAACCTAATAATCAGTATTATTCTATATTACATTTATATTGTATTATAAAAACCAATAGCTTACCAGTTAAATGCCATACTGTTTTTGATTCTTCTTGAAAACATATACAGCAGCTTGAGTTCTATCAGAGACATCAATTTTTTTAAATATATTTGAAACGTGATTTTTTACTGTCTTATCGCTAATAAATAATTCATCAGCAATCTCACGATTATTTTTCCCTTCGGCTATCAATAACAATACCTCTATTTCTCTTTGCGTTCAATTATCTTGTTCTAATTCTTTGATTATATCTCCAGAACTAAGATCATCATTCTCGTTTACAAAATTATCAATATGATCAGTAATATTAGGATGAATGTAAGTCTCTCCGCTATAAACAGCACGTACAGCTTCAATAAGATGATCAGATTCAGCATCTTTCATTATATATCCTGAAGCTCCTGCTTTCATGGATTTTCTAAGGTATTCTCTGTCTTCATGAATTGTTAAGACTATTATTCGAGCCACAGAACCTTTTTCCTTTAACTCCATTATGGCTTCCAGCCCGTTCTTTATAGGCATATTAATGTCCATAAGTATAACATCCGGTTTAGTTAATAAAGCTTTTTCTACTGCCTCGTTTCCGCCCTTTGCTTGGGCAATAACACTAATATCCTTTTCTAACTCCAGAATCTGTTGCAACCCCTTTCTCATAAGTGAGTGGTCATCTGCTATCATAACTTTAATCATTTGTAATCGTCACTCCTTTTCTTGTGGATTTAGCGGAATTTCTATTCTTATTGTAGTGCCTTTACCCACAAAAGACTTTATACTAAATTTCCCTTTCATGAGTTCAGCCCGTTGTTTCATGCTATATATTCCAAATCCTCCATAACTAATATTTCTTGAATGGCTAAAACTCTCATTTTTTATATCAAATCCTTCACCATTATCAATGACCGAACCTATTAACATATCTTCTATTATCTTTAAACTAATAAAAACCTGGGTAGCATTTGCATGCTTTACAACATTATTTAAAGCTTCTTGAATAATCCTAAAAACTGCTACTTCTATTAAGGGATTAATACCAATATGCTCGGGATAAGTTTCCAATATCACATCAATACCAGTTTCCTTCATAAAACGGTTAGTATATTGTTTTAAGGTAGCAATTAATCCAAGATCATCCAATGACATAGGACGAAGATCAAAAATAATCTTTCGTATTTCCTGCAGAGAGCTTCTTACTAATTTTTTAAGATCTCGAATCTCATCCCGAGCCCTGTCTATATCCATATCTACCAATTTTTCACATAGTTCAGTTTTTAAAGCTAAATTAGATAGGGATTGAGCAGGACCATCATGTATATCTCTGGCAACTCTTTGACGCTCTTCCTCTTGGGCCATTATAACCCTAATACCCAGTTCTTCTTTCTTCTGTATCTCTAATATAGTATCATCTATATTTGTAAGAGCGATTTTTAGGTAGTTCATAGCTGAAGCTACATGACTTGTAATATATTCTGCTCTTTCCAGTGTTGAGCGCATTCTTCTTAATTGATGTTCTAGATCAGTACGTTGAGCTATCAGCTGTTCCTCTTGTTTTCTATAAATAAGGACCTGTATCTGTAAATCTTTAGTTTCATCATAAGCTTTCCGTATATCCTCTTCATCATATTTTTTTAAGTCTCTACTAATAACCATAAGTTTATATCTGCTCTTTTTTTCCAATTTTTCTAAACGCTCTACCTCTTCGATAGTTTTAACTATTTTTACTTTCAATTCATCAATACAAGACTCCAGCCTTTTACATTCTTGCCTACATTCTTCGGCAATTTCAAATATTTCTTTTTTTCCTTTTTCTATAGCTGCTATAGTTTTTTGAACAATTTGATCCATTTGTGCTAAGCATATAGAATCTTTTGACACTTTATCAATCTCCTATG
>JAAYKZ010000258.1 GCA_012522165.1 Clostridiales bacterium | reverse complement strand
GTTAAAATATATTAATTAAATTATAAACTGGTGTTAAAATAATAAAACCATAAAAAGAGTCATTACTCTTGTAGAATGGAGAATTGAAAATAAGGGATAACATGGTAAAAAAAACAAAGAGCAGAAGATGGACAAGGGATGATACGGAACTCACTTTATTAGCCATGCCGACTTTTGTATGGTATACATTATTTAGTTTTTTGCCAATGTTTGGTATATTTATTGCCTTTAAGAGGTACCAGATATTTCCTGGCAAGAGTTTTCTATACAACCTTATTCACAGCGAATGGGTAGGATTTGACAACTTTAAGTATTTAATTGAATCCAAAAGCTTGTATATTCTATTAAGAAATACCATAGTATACAATTTTGTATTTATTGTTTTAGGTATAGTAATTCCTGTAACTTTGGCCATAATGATTAGCTTGATATATAGTAAAAGAAAATCCAAGGTTTATCAGACAGCTATGTTTTTTTCCACACTTTTTGTCTTGGGTTGTTGTCAGCTATTTCGTTTATGCATTTTTAAGTTATGATAAGGGAATCCTAAACTCCTTTGCACAAGCCCTTGGTAAGGAACCAATTCAGTGGTATATGGAACCCAAATATTGGCCATTTATCCTGGTCTTTATGAGCTTATGGAAATCTACGGGATATAATATGGTAGTCTATTTGGCTAGCATTACAGGTATCGATCCTTCTTTGTACGAAGCTGCTGTTGTTGACGGAGCTACACAATGGCAACAGGTGAAACACATTACAATACCTAGCTTAAGACCTGTCATTATAATGATGTTTATTTTAAGTGTTGGTAAGATATTCTATTCAGATTTTGGATTATTCTATCAGGTAACTAGAGGTATACCAGCTTCTTTGTATGATGTGACTTCAACTATTGATACTTATGTATATAATGCATTGCTGTCATCGACACCTATTGGAATGACATCGGCAGCCACTGTATTTCAATCAGTAGCATGCTGTATTACCATTTTGTTAGCAAATTGGATCGTTAAGAAAATTGACAAAGATTACGCGATTATTTAGGAGGTTAACATGAATAAAGGGAAGGGAAGTTCAGGTGCTAAGAGATTAAACAGTATAAAGAGTTCTACTAATCTACTGTTTAATTCAACTTTTGTTAATTTTATCATTAATATGTATAATACCCTTTATATTTGTTTTCATTATATCCATTAGTGCTGAAAGTTCTATAGCGAAAAATGGATATCAATTTTTTCCAGATGCCTTATCTCTTAGCGCTTATGAATTTTTATGGAATGAAAAGGATGTAATTATAAATGCATTTAGTATATCCGTAATTGTAACCACTATAGGAACCCTATTGGGTGTAGCTTTGACAACTAGTATGGGATATGTGCTTTCTAGGCCTAATTATAAATTAAAGAATTTCTTTACGTGGGTTGTATTTATCCCAATGATATTTAATGGAGGTATGGTTGCTTCTTACGTAGTAAATGCAAATATATTAGGCTTGAGCAATACCATCTGGGCTTTGATCCTTCCTTTGGCTGTGAATTCATTTAATGTGGTAATATGTAAGACTTTTTTCCAGACTACCATCGCAGAGTCCATTATTGAATCAGCCAAAATTGAAGGAGCTAGCCAACTAAATATCTATCTTAGGATAATTGTTCCCATTTCAAAGCCGGTTTTTGCTACTATTGCACTATTCTTGGCATTTGGTTACTGGAATGACTGGTTTCAATCTTCCTTGTATATAAGGGAACAAAGCCTATTATCATTACAGGCATTATTAAATAACATTCAAAAAAATATTGAGTATTTAGCCAATAATCCATCTGCAGGTCTTTCTATGCAGCAATATGTCAGCCAAATGCCAACGGAAGCTGTCAGAATGGCCATAGCAGTAATAATAGTTTTACCTATTGCTTGTGCTTATCCTTTTTTCCAGAGATATTTTGTAACTGGATTAACCATAGGCGCAGTCAAAGGCTAAGGTATTCAATGTAAAGATTAACCTTAGAATAAAAGATAAAAAGCATAATGCTTTTAATAAAACAAACAATATATTAAAACTCATCAAACTCAAGGAGGTTGACATAATGAAAAAGTTTTCCATTTTTATTAGTGGCAGTAATGGTAGCTACACTACTTGTAGGATGTGGTGGTAGCGCTAATAATAAAAATGACACTAATGACGATCAAGCAAAGGATTCACCTTCAGCAGATGGTGAAGTAGTTACCCTGAAATGGATCGCAGTGGGTAACGGCATGCCTTCCAACTATGATGCATGGAGAGAAAATATCAATGCATACATGGAGGACAAGATAGGTGTAAATATTGATGTTGAAATAGTTTCCTGGGGTGACTGGGATAACAGGCGAAATGTTATCGTTAACTCCGGAGAATATTTTGATATTCTATATACCGATATGGCAAGGTACCTGAGTGAAGTTCAACTAGGTGCTTACCTAGATATTACACAACTAGTACAAGAAAAAGGCATCAGATCTATATGAGTATATTCCCGAGGATTATTGGGAAGCTGTAAAGGTAGATGGAAAGATTTATTCTGTGCCTACCTATAAGGATTCTTCTATGACTTATTTTATTGTATGGGATAAAGAAAAGGCTGACAAACACGATATTGACATTCATCAGTACAATACACTAGAAAGCCTAACAGAGCCCCTTAAAAAAATTAAAGAAGATGAAGGGATATCGCCTTTCGTTATAGACCAAACTGGTGTGAGTGCAATATTTACCATGTATGATAACATGGGTTCAGAATTAGATCCTCTTGGGGTCAGGATTGACGATGAAAGCCGTACCGTTGTTAATGTACTTAAGCAGGAAGATGTAATAAAGGATCTAAAAACTCTTCATACATGGTATAAAGAAGGTATCATCAATCCAGATGCTCCTACACTGGGTGAACCCCCCAGCTACAGAACAACATTTATAGCACAAGGCTGGCCTTCTGCAGCCAAAACAACCTGGGGACCTAATATGGGCGTCGAGGCAGAGGCTGTTAAGTATGCAGGACCAGTATTGTCCAACAGCACAGTTCGTGGGTCTTTGAATGCTATTTATTCAGGTTCTAAACATCCAGAAAAAGCTATGGAATTCTTACAGTTAGTTAACCTAGATTCTTATGTGAGAGATGCCTTCTACTATGGACTTGAGGGAGATAATTTCAAATATACAGATGATGGAAAGGTAGAAAGGCTAAATAGCGACTGGAGCATGGCTGGATACACTCAAGGAACCTTCTTTACGGTAACCCCCATCGCTGGTGAGATTGACCAATGGTCTGAAGTAAAGGAGCTAAACGAGCAAGCTGTAGGTTCTGTACTACTAGGTTTTGATCTAGATCCTACTAACATTCAAAATGAACTCACCAATTGCCGTGAAGTATGGAACAAATACAGAAGCGAACTGCTAACAGGAGCAAGGGATCCTGAAGGACTAGTAGAAACCATTACACAAGAACTAGAGGCTGCTGGTTTTAACAAGATTATAGAAGAAGCACAAAGTCAAATTGATGCTGCTTTTAATAAATAATATAAAAATAAAAATAATATTATAGGGAATTTTTTAATTCCCTATAATATTATGCTACATAATGATTTATAAGGAGGATAATATGGCAATAAAAATAATAGGAGAATCTTTGCATAATATGCCCTGGGAGGACAAGCCAAAAGGGTGTAAGGATCCAGTATGGCGCTATAGCGGAAACCCTATAATACAAAGGAATCAAACTAAGAGGTCTAACAGTATTTTTAATAGTGCAGTAGTACCCTTTGAAGGGAAATATGCAGGTGTTTTCAGATGCGACAGTAAATCCATCAGTATGGATATATT
>JAAYKZ010000257.1 GCA_012522165.1 Clostridiales bacterium | reverse complement strand
GCTTATAACAGGGAGGCCTTAGAATGGAAGAGAATAGAGCAAGAAAACTGCTAGTAAATACAGGCAAAAAGCTTCTTGAAACTGGGCTGGTGGCAAGAACATGGGGAAATATAAGCTGTAGGCTAGATGAAGAAAACATAGCCATAACACCCAGCGGACTTGATTATAAGAAAACAAGTGAAGATGATATTGTTAAGTTGAATATTTTTACTGGTGACTGGCAGGGTAGGCGTAAACCATCTGGAGAAAAAAAGATTCATATAGCTGTATATAAGGCTTTTCCTGATGTAAACTTTGTGATTCATACCCATCAGACCTATGCTTCTGCCATAGGGCTGGTAGGAATTGAGAATTTAGATATAACAGAAGATGAAAGGGAAAAACTTGGAGGAATTACACGAGCAAATTATGGCCTACCTGGAACGAAAATGTTATCAAATGCTGTAAGTGAAGGGCTAAAAATGGAAGCTAAAGTCATCCTCATGGAGAAACATGGAGCTTTAGTATGTGGAAGCAGTCAAGAAGAAACAATAGAAAAGGCTATGCTATTGGAAGAGATTTGCAAAAGAAATATAAAATTCAGCTTTGAAGAAAAAAGGGAAAAAGATATAACTAAGACAGATGAGTTATTAAAAACAGTAAGGGATAAATTTAAGTATATAGATTTGGTGCAGACAGCTGCTGTACTTGAATGTGCAAGCAAAGGACTTCCCATATATGCCCAGCTGGATGACATGGCCCAAATGATAGGGAGGAAAATTCCTGTCATAGTAAATGATATTAATCATGTTGTCAAGGCACTTGAAAGGAAAAATGCTGTACTTGTATCTAGTGTTGGAGCCCTTGTAAGAGCTGAAACAGAAGATGATATGATAGCTCTTAGGCTATTGGTGGATAAGGCTGCTGTTTCCAATCTTCATACTGCTGCATCAAATGTAAAAACTAGAATAGGTATCGTAGATGCCAGTTTAATGAAGTTGGTTTATAAAATGAAATACTCGAAGCAAAAAGATAGATAAGGATTGGTTTGTGAAATATAAATGGGATTTACTCAAAAAAAGGGGGTTAAGTAATGAGTGAATATGGAATAAGTAGATGGGATGATCCTGCAGAAATAAATGCAAGGCTTAAAGAATTAACAAGTCAGCCCATATGGGAAGTAGATGATGATTACTATAATAACGTTGTACTCAAATATTTCAATGAAAAGTGTAAGGCTTCAAAGACTATTTTTGAAGAAGCCAAAGAATATATACCTGGGGGAGTACAGCATAATTTGGCATTTAATAAACCTTTTCCCATTTGCATTTCAAAAGCAGAGGGAGCATATCTCTATGACAAAGATGGCAACCAGTATATAGACTTTCTGCAAGCAGGGGGACCAACCATACTTGGCAGCAATTACCCTGCTATCAGGGAAAAGGTCATTGAGTTACTAAATCAATGTGGACCTGTGACAGGTTTATTACATGAAGCAGAACTACTGATTGCCAAGGAAGTAAATAGGCATATGCCAAATGTAGAGATGTTTCGAATGCTTGGATCTGGAACTGAATCTGTTATGGCATCATTGAGAATAGCCAGAATAGCAACTGGAAAGAAACGTATCATTAAAATTGGTGGCGCTTATCATGGTTGGTCTGATCAAATGGTTTATGGTCTAAAGATACCAGGAAGCAGGGCACTACTTGAATCCCATGGTATTCCAAAAACTGCCTTCCGCTATACCGATGAAGTTCGCCCCAATGATTTAGATATGCTTGAAAAAATGTTAAAAAGAAATAGGCTTAAAGGAGGTACTGCTGCAGTAATACTGGAGCCAGTAGGACCTGAGAGTGGTACAAGACCAGTTTCCAAGGAATATAATGGGGAAGTACGAAAGCTATGCGATATGTATGGAGCCTTGTTGATTTTTTATGAAGTGGTGACAGGGTTTAGGGTTGGTTTAGGT
>JAAYKZ010000500.1 GCA_012522165.1 Clostridiales bacterium | reverse complement strand
TTTTCCGTCTCTTTTCATATATTGCCTGCCCTGCTTCAGGAAAGTATGCTTCATAAGTAGACAAGTCAGATTTAAGCTGAGTAACAGTGCCACGCTTAATTTCCCTGCTAATAGTACTTGGAGCTCAGCCTAGTTGTTTTGCAATGTAGCGTATACTTTTGCCTTCTTTGTACAAGGCAGCAATTTTCCCTCTTTCATAGACACTTAGGTGTTTAAAAGAGCGACATTTCGTGGTACTATTATGTTGAGCCATAGTGAGACTTCCCTGTTTGTTTAGGGTTTTGGATTTCTATATCATACAGGATTTCTCACTATGGTTCTACTATTTTTAGGTGTTGCATTTAATTTTACAATGAACCTAAATTTTCACTTAACTTTTTGCTAATATATGGTACAATTTAATTATAATAGATATTGTAGTTTTTTTATAAAACGTTTTCGTAAAACGTTTTCGCAAAATCTTTCGTGACAACAGATAAAGATAATCTATTCATTGTTATACACATCTATTATATACAGCACAACACGTTATATACTTTATTGTTTACACATATCTGTTTATACACAGCTATACACAGCCCAATATATTATACATTTTAAAAAATATCTAAAATAAGGAAAGTGAGCGGGTATGGCGCATGTTTTTGTTCGAGAAGGCGACGCATTGGTACGCCAGCTTTACGGGGAAAAGCTTCGCATTGAGCCGTGGGGAAAAAACAGTCTGAGAGTAAGAGCGGCAAAGCTAGCTGATTTCATTGATCAAAATTGGGCGCTGGATACTTTACCTGAAGATAGCGGGGATTGCCAGATCTCTATTGAAGAAGATAGGGCTATTATACGAAATGGAAAAATTAGTGCATCGGTACTTTCCGACGGTTTAATCACTTTTTACAATCAAAAGAATGAAGTTATATTACAGGAATACGTAAGAAATAGAAACGATCTTGAGAAATATTGCAGTCCTTTGGGGATAGCCGCCCGGGAATGGAAGGCACAGACAGCGGGAGATTATGCCTTGACGGTCAGATTCGAATCGGATCCCAATGAAAAAATTTTCGGAATGGGTCAGTATCAGCATGGATATCTAAACCAGAAAAATTGTCGTTTGACTTTGGAACAGCGCAATACTCAAGTAACAGTACCTTTTTATTTATCTGATAAAGGATATGGATTTTTATGGAACAATCCGGCTGTAGGTTGGGTGTCGTTTGCGAAGAACATTTATGTATAAGTATATGTATAAGTCTATATTTAAAAAAGGCAAGGAGGTGAAAAATAAATGAAGGTACTCTCACCAGCAAAGTTAGAACAAAATGGATTAAAGGTAATTCAACCACTTTGTGGACCTTGTTCCCATTTGGGCGGATGTAGACCTCGTGAGATATACTAAAACAAAAGATACAAACTATTCTTGAATAAAAAATGCTGTGCTCATAAGAGAGTAACCAATATGTGCCTTATGAGCACAGCAAGGATTTCCTTTTTGTGGGTTTTGGTTTCGATAATTACTGCTTTTGACACCGAAGGTAAGAAACTTTCTCTTTTCTCAAATCCTTCTCTATAATCCTTTCTTTATCAAGTATTGTAAGGTTTGATATACCTCAAAATTAGAGGTTTATCTGACATAACTTATAGACTTTAGGGGATGTGAAAAATGAAATTTACAAAATTCTACTCTTTTTTAGATATAAACGGACATCATTATTTGTTAAATACCATAAATTCTGCGTTGATAGAGCTGGATGATGAACACTACGAGAAACTTAAAAAAGCTTTTTGTCTAAATAATTCAGATGTCCTTGAAACCGATGAAAAGAATGTACTAGCAGACAATGGTTTTTTAATTGAAGACACAATAGATGAGTACTTGAGTATTCGAAACAAATATCTTTTCTCTAAGTATAACGTTTCTCATAATTTGAAGTTAGATATTGCTGTTACTAATAAATGTAATTTTTCTTGTGTATATTGTTACGAAAATTTTTCCGATAGTAAGATGTCATTTGAACTTAATGATGAAATAAAGAGCAAATTCTGTAATAATTTGAGAAAATATTTAAATCATATGATAATGAATTATAAAGTAAAATCGCTTCAAGTAACTTGGTATGGTGGTGAACCTTCACTTGAATGGTCCTTAATCTTTACATTAAATAATGAGTTTATAAAATTAGGAAATGAACATCATATACGATATAAAAATGTGATTGTTACTAACGGTTTTTTAATTGACGAAAGTATAGCTACTAAATTATCGCAACAAAACACAGAATATGTACAAATAACTGTTGATGGACCGGAAATAATTCATGATAAGAGAAGATATCTTGCTAATAGAAAAGGGACCTATTCAAAGATTTTAGATGGGATATACAATCTTCTGAAAAACGGAGTAAATACAGTTGTAAGAGTAAATATTGATAAAGGTAATATAGATTATATTGAGATATTAATAGAGGAATTATATAGTAGATTTCAAACGTTTGTAGGAAAAGGTTTGCTTTCACTTGATTTAGCAAGAGTATTTGGGCATAGAGATTCTTTTTCACTTTCGGAGTTTTATAGCAAACGTAAAAATATTATGAAAAAAGCAGTAAAATTAGGATTTATTAACCCATCACTTGAAAGTGGTGGTGTAAGAGCATATTGTAATGCAGAAACTGATGTACTTAGTAATCTTACTATTGATGTCTTTGGGAATATATACAAATGTTGGAATTATGTTTTTGTCAAGGATTCTAGCTATTGTACTTTAGATGAGCTTATTGAAAATAATTTTGAAATATTACCTCAAAACAAAAATAGATTGGATTACGTGGAAAAAGTGTCACTTCTAAATGCTAACAATGGGCAATGCTTAAAATGTAAATATATTACATACTGTGCTGGTCTATGTCCAGATGTGAGAAAAAAAATAGCAAACGGAGAAGAAGAAAATATTTATAAAAATGAAAAATGCAAATCAATAGTAGAATATTTAATA
>JAAYKZ010000256.1 GCA_012522165.1 Clostridiales bacterium | reverse complement strand
TCTCTATCCTCTGCTAACTTGGTATCTAAATCATGTCTACTTTCTTTTTCTTCTAAATTTTTACCTTCAAAATCTAAAATCGGGATTTGGTGATACTTCTTTTTCATATGTGATTCCCCTTTTTGTTGTTTAATAAAAACCTGGTACTGTCCAGTAAATTATAGATCCAATTATTTTCCCAAATATAAGTGCTATAATCCATAGATAAATCCACCTATTTATCCCTATATTGGTAGAGGTAAAGGGAAGAACATCTAAAGTTTCCGCTAAAGCTGAGGCTACCATCCCAACAAAAACTCCCATAAATAAGCCAACTATTGATAACCATACTGGGTTAGCCTTTATGCTCAATTCAAATATATATATATAAGTTGAAACAAGGCTACCAAGGAGAATGGCAATCTTATATACATAGCCATATCTTTGAGTCTTGCTTAGATCCATAACTCGAACCAATACACCCAAAACTGTAATAAAGGCTGAGATACCAGTGCCTACTATAGCGCCTCCCGATAAACCTAAAGCTATTAGTAAGAACTTATTCATTCTTAATCACTTTTTTCATTACTATTTTCTAAATATGAATTTACATCCTTTTCGTATTTAAACATTTCTATTTCCAAGGGATCTGGATTTTTATTTTTCATAGGAAAAATTCCAAAAAATAAAGCTATGCCTAAACCAATACCTATGGAATAGGGAATATTGATCCAGTAAGGACTAGTGGATTCTCCTGTTATAGCTATAATCAAAGTTTCATGTACCTGGTGCATATTTACATCAGCATGAAAATACATAATAGCAAGTCCTGAACCTACAAAAAGTAGAAAACAGGTAATAGCTAACTTTATAAGATTTATGAAATCAATTTTTTTAGATTCTTCCTTGTTTATAATTATTGACACTTGTTTTTCTCCTACAGATATAACCACTGCTTGTGGCAAAATCTTATTAATTATTTCTATTATCTCAATAACATTAATTGTAGTAGTTATATTGTCTCTGGAGTTATCTATAGGAATAACCAACTTTTTTATCTTCTTCTTTATGTCTACTGGGCAAAGTAAATCCGCTACATCATGCAAAAATACAGTTTGTCCTGATCTTATACTAATATGTTTTTTTAATTGAAGGTATATCTTGTTATCCATAAACTTCTATACGTTAACATCCCCTTTGGTGATGGATAATTGCGGGCTAATATACACATACTTAGCACCTGAATATACTTTGTCCTGCTGTTTGCCATTATTATTTATTAAATTCCAAATAAGCATGGTGCTGCACAGTATAATCACTGTTAAAATAATAAGTCCTATTATGTAATATCTTTTTTTTACATTAATCATAATTCTAGCTCCTCTCTCGTAAATTAAGTAGAGTTTATGTATATTATGTGTATTAACCCTTTATTTTATCCTAAAAAAAAACACCCTACTAAGCTAAGGTGTTAAATAAGTTCTCTCATTTTTAGAAGTACTTTTTTTTCAATTCTTGATACTTGTACTTGTGATATACCTAATTCGTCAGCAATATCGCTCTGAGTTTTATCATGAAAGTATCTCATTATTATGATATACCTTTCACGTTCATCTAGCTTTGATAAAACATCTTTAAGGGCAACTCTGTCTACTACCTGTGACATTTGGTTATCTTCTTTTGATACTTTATCAATTAAAAGTATAGGATTATCGTCATCTTCATAAACCACGTCGTATATGGAGGCTGGCATTCTACTAGCCTCTAAAGCATGGACAATATCCTCTGGCTCACTACCGACAGCTTCTGCTATCTCACTAATGGTAGGTTCTCTATTAAGAGTGTTTTTTAGTTGCTCTTTTACAGCCATAGCTCTATTAGCCAATTCTTTTAGTGAACGACTGACCTTGATGATGCCGTCATCCCTTAAAAACCTTTTAATTTCACCCATGATCATAGGAACAGCATAAGTTGAAAATCTAACGTTATATTGTGGATCATAATTACGTATTGCCTTAATAAGCCCAATAGTTCCAATTTGGAACAGGTCATCGTATTCATAGCCCCTATTTAAAAATCTCTTTATAATACTCTTTACCAGGGCAACATTTTTTTCTACTAAAATATCTAGTGCCTGCTGCTCTCCCTGTTGGGCTTTTTCTAATAGCCTCATAGTTTCTTGATGGGAAAGCAAGCCTTTGTCCCTATCCTCTCTTGGAACATGTTCAGTATTCATCTTTTAGCTCCGCTTATCTTTGGAGTTTTTTATATATTTGATCATCTTTACAGTTGTTCCCTGGTTAACTCCTGATACAACTTCCACTTTATCCATGAAGGTTTCCATAACGGTAAATCCCATCCCAGAGCGTTCAAGCTCCGGCTTGGAAGTATATAGGGGCTGGCAAGCCTTTTCAATATCTTCTATACCTTTTCCCTTATCCGAAACCTCAATGACCAATTTACCTGGATATATATAGGCTGACATCTCTACAAAACCTATCCTGTCCTCATAGCCGTGTATAATAGCATTTGTTACCGCCTCTGAAACTGCGGTCTTTATATCCGTTATTTCTTCTAGAGTAGGATCCATCTGAGAAGCAAAGGCCGCAATTATTACTCGGGCAAAAGATTCATTACTTGATTTGCTTAAAAACTTTATATGCATTTCATTAATTTTTTCCATTCTAATATCCCCCCATATCCGTTAAAGCTTGATCCAATTGGTCATAAACTCTTACAATCTTATATATTCCAGACATTTGAAAAATCCTGTCAATGTGAGAGTTAATATTAACAAGTCCCACCTTTCCACCTCGTTTAGATATGATCTTATACCGGCCTATTAATACACCAATTCCCGAACTGTCCATAAAGTTTAATCCTTTTATATCCATAATTATATTTTTAATGGTGGGATCCTCTAATTTCTTATCTATGTATTCTCTTACTTGCTCAGCTGTGTGATGATCCAATTCCCCTTCTAAAGAAACTACCAATATACCTTTCTTCTTTCTACTTGTGATCCGCAAACCAATTACCTCCTCTATACCGCAAAATTACAATATAGCTCTCGTCTCCTATTATATTCTTCGCTAAGCTTTATTTTCCTTCATAGAATAATGGCTATTATTGTTGTTTATCTTACAAATAAAATAAAATCCTCTCGACATGTGTCGAGAGGATTCTTAACGTCCTTTTTAAACCTCTACTTCTTGAATCTCCACCCTAATAGATTGGGTTTTATTCATATCTTCCAGAATCTTGTTTTCATCATCCCATGTTCTATACTTTTTCTTTTCTTCATCGGTAAGTATAACCT
>JAAYKZ010000255.1 GCA_012522165.1 Clostridiales bacterium | reverse complement strand
TAACCAGTACGGTATGGGAACTAACTATCAGAGAGTCTCATCAGTCCATGATTTCTAGATAATGAGTAATTGCTATCGTATTCCTGGCAAGCAAGTGGATGGCATGAATGTATTAGAAGTACACGAAGAGACCAAAAAGGCTGTAAAACAGGCTCGTGAGCAAGGACTTCCAAGCTTTTTGGAAATAAAGACCTATAGGTATAGAGGCCATTCCATGAGTGACCCAGCAAAATATAGAACCAGGGAAGAACTGGAAGAATATAGACAACAAGACCCTATTTTATTATTCAAAAATGCTATGGTAGAAAAAAATATTTTAACTGAGGAAGAGTACAAAAGAATAGATGATGAATGCAAAAAAGTAGCAAATCAGGCTGTTGAATTTGCAGAAAAGAGTGAGGAGCCAGGATTGGAAGCCTTGTATGAAGATGTTTTGGCTTAGAGTGAATTTTAATAGATGGTAAAGGGGGATGGAAAATGCCTATAATTACTTATCGTGAAGCTTTAAGGAGTGCTATGGATGGGGAAATGGCCAGGGATGAAAATGTTATTTTACTGGGGGAAGAGGTAGGTCAGTATGATGGCGCCTATAAAGTTAGCCAGGGGCTATTAGATAAATATGGTCCAAAGAGGGTTATTGATACACCTATCACAGAGGAGGGCTTTACAGGGGTTGGAATTGGAGCTGCCATGGCTGGATTAAGGCCCATAGTTGAATGGATGACCTTTAACTTTTCAATAATGGCTTTAGATCAGGTCATTAACAATGCTGCAAAGATGAGATATATGTCGGGAGGTCAGTTTAAGGTACCCATTGTATTTAGAGGACCTAACGGACCTGCGGAATATTTGGCTGCCCAGCATTCACAGGCCCTTCAGACCTTATTTGTTCATATTCCTGGGCTTAAGGTAGTAGCTCCAGCAACACCTTATGACGCTAAGGGACTTCTAAAGTCAGCTATTAGGGATGATAATCCTGTGGTGTTTTTGGAAGGAGAGTTAATGTATGCATGGCAGGGAGAAGTACCTGAAGAGGAATACCTTATCCCTATAGGAAAGGCTGATATAAAGCGGGAAGGCAGTGACGTTACCATAATCACCTATTCAAAGCCTTTACGCGTAGTAGAACAAGCAGCCCAGGAGTTAGAAAAACAAGGTATACAGGCTGAGATAGTTGATTTAAGATCTCTAAGGCCATTAGATGAGGAGACTATCTATAATTCCGTTAAAAAAACCAATAGATGCGTAATAGTTGATGAATCATGGCCTATGGTTAGTGTAGCATCCCATGTGGGTTGGATGGTTTCTAGGTATTGCTTTGATTATTTGGATGCGCCTGTGGAGCTGGTAACAAGTGAAGATGTACCTATGCCATACAACCATAAATTGGAGTTAGCCGCTCAGCCTTCTGTAGAAAAGGTTATCAATGGGGTAAAGAAAGTGCTATATATTTAATTCTCAATAGAACGGAGGGAAACCATGGCGGAACAAATTTTAATGATAGCTCTATCCCCTACAATGGAGACAGGGACCATCTCTAAGTGGGAAAAGAAGGAAGGAGATAGGGTGGAATCGGGAGAAGTATTATGTCAGGTTGAAACAGATAAGGCTGTTATGGATTATGAGTCAATACAGGAAGGTGTCCTTCTTAAGATATTGGTCAATGAAGGAGAACAGGCCAGCATTGGAACTCCCATTGCAATAATAGGGGAAGAGGGAGAGGATATAACAGAATTGTTGTCCAGCATTAAAAGAGATGTCGTGAGCGAAAAATCTCCAGAAGTTTATCCTAAAGAAGATGTGCAGCCAAGTGATATAAGGAAAGAAGTAGTATCTGATAGGATTAGCGTTCCTAAGATAGATAGGATAATGGCCTCACCATTAGCTAGGAGACTGGCAGAGCAGCGTGGGATAGATCTGGCTGTTATTAAGGGAAGTGGTCCTAGGGGTAGAATTATTAAGCGAGATATAGTATCATATATTGAAGCCACACCATCTACAGCCAGCTTCGAAGTTATTAGTCCTGGTGAAAAAGACCAAATAATACCAGTGAGTCCTAAGCGGGCTATAATTGCTCAAAGGCTTGCAGAATCTAAATTTTCTGCACCTCATTATTATTTAAGGCTCAAGGTGCGAACTGATGATTTTATGAAGGCACGAAAAGCCCTTAACCAAACTTTAGAGAGCAGAGTATCAGTAAATGCCTTTTTAATTAAGTTTGTTGCTGAAACTATAAAGAGGCATCCTATAATAAACTCTACGTGGCAGAAGGATACTATATTAAGACACGGTAGCATTGATATAGGGCTGGCAGTAGCTCAAGATGATGGGCTTATCACTCCGGTGGTTAGGGATTGTGGTAACAAAGGGATTATAGAAATTGAGAAGGAGTTAAAGGAGCTTATTAGCAAGGCCTTGGAAAATAAATTGACTCCAGAGGAATATTCAGGAGCCACCTTTACCATTAGTAATCTGGGATCCTTTGGAATTGAAGAATTTACTGCTATAATCAATCCTCCTGCTTCAGCTATCCTTGCAGTAGGGAAAATGGAACCTCAGCCGGTTGTCACTAATGGTAATAGCATTGAGATTCAGACTCTTATGACCTTGACCCTGTCCTGTGATCATAGGGTTATAGATGGTGCTGTGGGAGCAGCTTTTCTAAAAGATTTGAAGGATATCATAGAAAATCCTATAAAAGCACTATACAGATGAAGGAGAAAGATAGATATGGAAGTTAAATATGATTATGATCTATTAGTAATCGGATCCGGCCCCGGTGGATATGTGGCGGCCATTCGTGCTTCCCAACTAGGCTTAAAGACGGCTGTAATTGAAAAGGATAAGCCAGGTGGAGTTTGCCTAAATGTAGGCTGCATTCCATCTAAAGCTTTAATCAACCAAGCGGAAGTGTTTAGAAATAGCAGGATGTTGGAGGATATGGGCATAAAATTGGATAAATCCGGATTTGATTATTCAAAGGTATTTAAAAAGTCCCGAAAGGCAGCCAATACTCTTGCTAGAGGAATAGAATATCTTCTTAAGAAAAATAATATAGAACTTATTAAAGGCAAAGGCTTTATCGAATCTCCTAATCAAGTATTAGTTGGAGATGATAAGCGTTTTACGGCCAAGAACATTATAGTTGCTACAGGATCTAGGCCAAGGGAGATACCAGGCTTTACCATTGATGAGGATACCGTTATATCCTCTACAGGTGCCCTTATGTTAGAGAAGCTGCCTAAAGACATTATTATATTAGGAGCAGGAGCTATAGGTATAGAGTTTGCCCATATTCTAAATGCCTTTGGTGTAGAGGTATACGTTGTTGAAATGATGGATTGTATCCTTCCTCTTGAAGATAAGGAGATAACAGGAATATTACAAAAATCTCTTAAAAAGCGGGGCATCAAGTTTTATACCAGCACCAAAGCTGTATCTATGGATAAAATGGATAATAACAGGATTTCTGTTACTTTGGAGGATTCAAAAGGGAATAAAATTGAGCAGGAAGTAGAAAAGGTGCTGGTGGCAGTAGGTCGAACCCCTAATACTGAAGGAATTGGTCTAGAGAATATTGGGATAGAGACAGATAGAGGTTTTGTTCCAGTTGGAGATTATTATCAGACTAAAGTTAAAGGTGTATTTGCCATTGGAGATATTGTTAATTCTCCTCTTTTGGCCCATGTGGCGTCTAAAGAAGGGGAAATAGTCGCTGAGTTTATAGCAGGGCTTAACCCGGAGCCTAGAATCGATATAAATGTAATACCAAGTGCAGTTTATTGCGAGCCCCAGATTGCTAGTTTTGGCTATACAGAAGAAAAAGCCAAGGCAGAAGGCATAGACTATAAAAAAGCAGTATTTCCATATAGAGGAGCCGGAAAATCTGTAGCTATAGAAAAATCTGAGGGTATGGTTAAAATACTATATGATCCTTCTACTAGTGAAATATTAGGCGCTCATATAGTAGGAGCTGAAGCTACTGAGCTTATTCATGAATTATTATTGGCTAAATGGGGAGAGTTGATTCCTGAAGATATTGCAACCATGGTTCATGCTCATCCCACTCTATCAGAAGCAGTAATGGAGGCTGCTCGTAGTGCAGAAGGTTGGGCAATCCATTTCTAAAAAAGGGAATTTTGGACAAAAAAATAGAATATATACTAACAAAAATGCCATCTCTGATTTAGATGGCATTTTTTTGGGTAGTAGACAAGATTTTATTTTTAGGATATTATACTAATAATAGCAAGATAAATTTATTACACATATATCATTTTATTTGGGGGAAAGGGAACAGATGATAGAAAAAGAGTTTGTAATAGGTAATGAAACTGGGTTACATGCTCGACCAGCTGCTAAATTTACAAAAGTAGCTAGCTCCTATAAATCAGAGATTAGAGTTATCAAGGGAGATAAGTCGGGAAATGGTAAAAGTCTTTTATCAATACTAGCTCTTGGTATTTTTGGAGGTACCAAATTTGCTGTTAAAATCGTAGGACCCGATGAAGTTGAAGCAATGAATGATATTACACGGCTAATTGAAAGCAATTTTCAAGATGATTAGTACCTTGATGAGAGGTGCAAAGGATTAGAATGACAGAGCTTAGAGTTATTCATGTGGACATGGATGCCTTTTATGCTGCTGTAGAGCAAAGAGATAATCCTCTATATAAAGACAAACCAGTTATTGTAGGGGGAGATCCAAATGGTAGAGGTGTTGTAAGCACAGCATCCTATGAAGCAAGAAAGTTTGGAATTCACTCGGCCATGTCATGTAAGCGAGCGGCTGAACTATGTCCAGTGGCCATTTTTTTACCTGTAAATATGGACAAATATAAAAATGAATCTAGAAAGATTCATGCTATTTTCAGAAAATATACGCCAATAATAGAACCGATTTCTATAGATGAAGCTTTTTTGGAGGTAAAAGAGGGCAATGCAGTGGAAATAGCTAGGCGAATAAAAGAGGACATATACCAATGCACCCGCTTGACTGCGTCGGTAGGAGTTTCATACAATAAATTTCTAGCAAAACTAGCATCAGATATGAAAAAGCCAGATGGTTTTACTGTAATTACCCCTGATGATGTACAGCGCATTTTACCTGAACTACCTATAAGAAAGATTTGGGGGGTAGGGGAGAAAACTGAAAAAGAGCTTAATAATATAGGCATATTTACTGTAAGAGATTTACTACAATACGACCATGAGTTTTTATTGAGAAACTGGGGTAGAAGGGCCCATGAACTAATACAACTGTGTCAAGGTATAGATTATAGTCCAGTTCAAGTAGAACAGGAAGTAAAAAGTATGGGAGAAGAAACAACTTTAGAAGAGGATACTAGGGATTTAAATGTTTTAAGAAAGTATCTGAAGGTTTTTTCTCAAGCTATAAGCGATAGAATGTATAATAAGGGAATAAAGTGCAGAACTATTACTGTCAAAATAAAATACAACGATTTTAAAGTAATAACTAGAGGTACTACTTTAGATAGAGCTACAGATTCACCTCACATCCTATATAAGTATTCCTCAGATATATTAAGCTGCAGAGTGCCTTTGATTAAGCCTATTAGACTTATAGGTTTGCAGGTTTCAAATTTGGTTTATCCCCATGATCCAGTGCAGATTACTTTTCTATAACTATCCTTCTATAGGAATATTAGCCTATATTTGAATAAAAAATGTGGTTAGGGAAAATATTCAAATATAGACTAATGTGGAAGGAGTGGCTTAAGTGGAAACTGGACAAATGATTAAAAAATTTACCAAGGAAGGAAACAAGAAATTAGATAAGCAATATTCGGGAACAAGAAAAGCAATATTCCAAATTGCTTTTGAAAAAACCCAAGAGTATATGCGTGTAGGGGATGTGGGATTGGGACCAGAAGAAAGGAAGATACTGGAGATTTTAATAGCTAATAGTATGATGCAGAGCTTTTCTCTAGGCTATGGAATTGGTAAAGTTGAAGGTATAACCAACAGACAGATTCATTTGTAAGCTTGATAAAATAGCCCAATATAGTTCTGTTATTATACCATAATCATAAATCACAATAAGAGATTAAATATATTTTTGAAAGGTGTTTTATGGGGGGTTTAAAGGATAAATTAAAAAAGAATAGGCAATGGAAAGACTGGAGTATAATATTAGGAGTTTTTACAGCAACCATCCTAATCTTTGCTTTGGCCAAATTTTATGAAGATAGGTCTTTTTTTGTATTATCAGCTGATGCTCTTCTAGTTTTACATATTATTCTAGAGTTTTCAGCTGTTGTAATGGCCTTTTGTGTTTTTGCCGTTACATACTATACATCGGAGCAGACACAGTCAGCCTCTATGTTGATAATCGCATGCACATTTTTGTCAGTTACTTTTCTTGACATTATGCATACTTTTTCCTACAAAGGGATGCCTAATTTTTTAACAGTTTCTACTCCGCAAAAGGCTACAACTTTATGGCTTGTTTCCAGACTAATTATGTCTATAGGTATGCTTATTGCAAGCCTTGTCCCTGGCTACAAAAAGATAAAGGGTCATCAAGG
>JAAYKZ010000254.1 GCA_012522165.1 Clostridiales bacterium | reverse complement strand
TCCTTTCGCATACATGACATTTTATCAGAATAAATTCAATATGACATTATCATAGAATAACTACAAATATGTGGAATTACCTCTTGACACTAGAATTTTTATGATATATATTATTCTAAAAATTGAATACTGATAATGAATCTTAGGTACCTGTTTACAGGTTTAATAGGGAAAGCGGTGAAAATCCGCTGCAGCCCCCGCTACTGTGAGCGGTGACGACCCCTGTAAATCCACTGGCATTATGCTGGGAAGGAAAGGGCAAGGATGATCCGTTAGCCAGGAGACCTGCCTAAGGTTTAGCTGACATCCTTCGGAGGGGAGGAGATAAGCGTAGTTTAGTCTATGTTATCTTGCCCTCACCTATTTTGGTGGGGTTTTTGTTTGATGCCATAGAAAGGCTATACTCTTATCTCTCCTAGGAGTATAGCTTTTTTTGTTACAGACTAGAGAAAGGAGGAAACTGAGATTAAGGGCTTAGTACACATTTATACTGGAGATGGCAAGGGAAAAACAACAGCTGCCGTAGGACTTGGTATAAGAGCTTGGGGAAGAGGTATGAAGGTTTTAATGGTGCAGTTTCTAAAAGGAAGGGAAAGCGGTGAGCTTATAGCCATAAACAAATTGGATTCTAATTTTCTTGTAAACCCTGGCAAACCCATGGGCAAATTTACATGGGAAATGAACGAGGAGGAGCTTAAAAAAGCTGCTGCTCTTCAGAGAGAGCAATTGGAATATGCATTAAAAGAGATGAGAAGGGATAAGTGGGACATGCTCATACTAGATGAGATTATGGCGGCCATTACTACTAAGATGATACCCCTAGAAGATGTACTGGAGCTTATAAGGTGCAAGCCGGATAGGTTGGAGATTATTATGACAGGAAGAGATGCACCTAAAGAGCTAATGGAGGTGGCCGATTATGTATCGGATATACGTGAAATTAAACATCCCTTTGAGAAGGGTATACCAGCACGAAGGGGTATAGAAGATTAATAAAATAAGGGATATTGCTTAAAATAAACACTTAATTGCTAAGATTTAGGAGGGTGTAAAAGATGAAAAGAAATAAAATAGTGTCTTTAATATTAGTCTTCACATTATTATTTGTATTAGTTTCATGCCAACAGAGCAATCAGGATCTTGCAAATAATAAGGATATAGAAGAACAAGAATTAAATACAGAAGGGAATACTGATGAAGACATTAAACAAGATGTAGACAGCCATACAGAGACTTCCTATCCTTTAACTATAACTGATTTCTACAATAGAGAGGTTACAATTGAAAGAGAGCCTAAGAGAATAATTTCTGTTGCACCGGCAATAACTGAAACAGTCTATGCCCTAGGTAAAGGTGATAGTTTAATAGCAAGAACAGATTTTTGTGATTATCCCGAAGAGGTTGCTAGTATAGAGTCAATCGGTGGACTTATGGACCCCAATATAGAGAGAATCGTGGAACTTGAGCCTGATCTTGTAATAGCAGGAGCTATTTTTCAGAAGGAAATCCTTGAAAAACTGGAAGAGGCAGGCCTAAAGGTCATAATACTCAATGAAGAACAAAGCTTTGACGGAGCATACTTTGTTATAGAGGAAATGGGCAAAGTTTTGAATGCTCAAGAGGAAGCCGCGAAAATAGTAGCTGGTATGAAAGCCACAGTGGAGGAAGTAGCTAAGAAGGTGGAAGGTAGAGAAAGGCCAAGCGTGTATTTTGTAATGGGATTTGGCGAATGGGGAGATTATACGGCAGGAAGAGGCACCTTAATTGGACAGCTAATAGATATGGCAGGAGGAAAGAATGCTGCTGATGATGTGGAAGGTTGGGAATATAGTCTTGAGAAGCTAATTGAGAAAAATCCTGATCATTTAATCTGTTCTATTAGCGATAATCATAGAGAGCAATTAAAAGAAGCAGAACACTATAAGGATCTTGACGCTGTTGTAAATGACAGAATATTAGAGATAGATAAAAATAAGCTTGAAAGACCGGGTCCAAGACTGGCTGAAGGCTTAAGGGAAATAGCAGAATACCTACATCCAGATGCTTTTAAATAATACTATGTACTGGAATGGACACCAATAAAAGAGGGCTTGAGGAGGTTTATATGGGATTTATTAAAAAGAAGAGAATATATAAATACTTTCTAATACTGGCATTAATTATCCTGGCGTTTGTTGTCATAATTTCTAGTACAATAGGGGTTGCAGATATATCCTTTATAGACTCCTTAAGGATAATGGTGTCCAGAGTACCCCTAGTTGGCACATTGATAGATAGTGATGGCATACGTCAATCCTATTATTTTATAGTACTAAACGTAAGATTGCCTCGAATACTCCTATCGGCTCTGATAGGAGTGGGACTTTCTGTTGTTGGATCTACCTTTCAAAGTATGTTTAGAAACCCCATGGCAGATCCCTATATATTGGGCATATCTTCAGGTGCCTCCGCTGGAGCAACTATAGCTATAGTTTTGGGATTTGGAGGTATAATTGGAGGATTGAGCATTATTACCCTGTATGCATTCATAGGTGCTATTTTGACAGTCTTGATTGTATATAATATTGCAAGAGTGGGAAGTAGGGTAACTACATTGAACTTGATTCTTTCAGGTGTAGCTGTTGGACTCTTTCTTTCCTCTGTGGTTTCCTTGCTCATGTTCTTTAATAGGGATGATATAGAAAAAATTGTTATGTGGACCATGGGCAGTGTTTCATCAGCTACGTGGAATAAGGTGAGGATACTTACACCTGTGGTGACAATTGGTTCTATGATAATAACAGCCTATGCTAGGGATCTTAATGCTATGTCCATGGGGGATGAAACTGCCAAGAGTTTAGGTATTGAGGTGGAGAGAGTTAAAAAAATCCTATTGGTAGTTTCCTCCTTAATTGTTGCCAGCTGTGTATCTACCAGTGGTGTAATAGGATTTGTTGGTCTCATCGTTCCCCATACAATAAGGTTAATAGTAGGGTCGGATCAAAGGGGGCTGTTGCCATTTTCAGCGGTATGGGGGGCTATATTTATGGTTGTATGTGATACCTTAGCAAGAAATCTTATCCCTCCATCTGAGATTCCTGTGGGAGCAATAACATCTCTCTTTGGCGCACCATTTTTTATAATTATGCTGTATAAAAACAAAAAGAAGGTGATCTGATTGGAGTCTAGAGGCAGCTATCCATTAAAAATACAAAATTTAGGGTGGAAGTATGGAGATAGGCAGATACTTAAAGATATAAATTTAACCATAAAAAAAGGTTGCTTTTACAGTATTATCGGACCTAATGGATCTGGAAAAACTACTTTACTTAGGAATATAGCAAAAAGCCTTGAACCAACTCCTAAATCTGTATTTGTTGACAGCATTGATGTAACAAAACTTAGTCGTAGAAATATGGCCAAAAGGCTTTCAGTTGTTCCCCAAAATACCAATATAGAATTTGAGTTCACAGTTACAGATATAGTCCTTATGGGAAGGAGTCCATATATAGGAAGATTCCAAGGAGAGAGCAGCCAGGATTTGGAGATTGCAGAAAGGGCAATGAGATCAACCAATACATGGCATTTGAGAGATAAACCAATAACCCAGATAAGCGGGGGAGAGAGACAGAGGGTCATAGTTGCTAGAGCCCTTGCTCAGGATACCCATATAATGCTGCTAGATGAGCCTGTTTCACAACTGGATATCCATCATCAAATTGAATTAATGGAAACCATTCAAGCATTAATTAAGGACAGGAATATAACTGTGGTGTCGGTTATGCATGATTTGAATCTTGCAGCTCAGTACAGTGATTATATTATATTGATGAATGAAGGAAAAGTAGTATGCCAGGGAACGCCTCATGAAGTAATAACAGAAGAAAATATTAAGAGGGTATATAAGCTGGATAGCTATATAATGAACAATCCTGTAACAGGCAAACCCTATATTATGCACGTTAGAAAGAGCAGCTAAATCAGTAAGCAGGAGGTAGATTATGGATATTTTGAAGGAAACATTAAATAACATTAAGCCAGCACATAAAACAGCAGTTGCTGACGCAAAGGAAAGGTTGGACAACTTGGCAAAGCCCATAGGCAGTCTTGGAAAACTAGAGGATATTGCTGCAAAGATGGCAGGAATCACAGGTAAAGTGTATAATACTATAAATAAAAAGTGTATTATTGTCATGAGTGCAGACAATGGAGTGGTAGAGGAGGGGGTAAGTTCAGCCCCTCAAAGTGTAACAGCACTTCTTACAGAGAACATGGCCAAGGGAATTTTGGGAGTAAATGTACTTGCAAACTGTGCAGGTTCAGACGTTAGAGTGGTAGACATTGGAGTTAAGGCTAAGTTTAATAATCCTAACATAATAGATAGAAAGATAGCTTATGGTACAGATAATATTTCCAAAGAGCCTGCAATGACAAGGGAGGATGCAATTAAGGGTATTGAGATAGGTATAGAAATGATAGAAAAATTAGCAGAAGAGGGCTATGACCTTATTGGTACTGGAGAACTAGGGATTGGCAATACCACTACCAGTGCTGCTGTATTATGTGCCTTAGCTGGACTAGATGTAGATGAAACTGTTGGAAAGGGTGCTGGTCTCACAGAAGAACAGTTCCAGAATAAAAAGGCTGTGGTACGAAAAGCTTTAGAAATTAACAAACCAGACAAAGATGATGTAATTGATGTAATATCTAAGGTAGGCGGCTTTGATATTGCAGGGCTTTGTGGCTGCTTTTTAGGTGCTGCTAGAAGAAGGATTCCTATAGTTATAGACGGATACATATCTTCTGCTGCTGCTCTTTGCGCTTATAAGCTTAATCCTGATGTACATGATTATCTTTTCCCATCTCATCTGTCAGCTGAGCCTGGCTCTATGTATATTATGAAAGAGTTGAATCTGGAGCCTTTAATGGATTTAAAAATGAGACTGGGAGAGGGTTCAGGATGTCCACTGGCTTTCCATATAATTGAATCAGCCCTAGGCGTAATTAATAACATGGGAACCTTTGATGATGCAATGATAAATAACGATTTCTTGGTGGATATAAGGTGATATAATGTCAAGAATTATTCTAGTAACAGGAGGTGCCAGAAGCGGCAAAAGCACCTTCGCAGAAGGAATATATAAGGATATAGAAGATGTGGTATATATAGCAACAGCTAGAGTAACCGATGAGGAAATGAAGGATAGGATAGAGCACCATAGAAAACAAAGGCCTAAAGAATGGCTAACATTCGAAGGCAATTATAATTTGAAAGAGGCTGTTGGGGAAAGACAGAATTATTTGCTGGATTGTATAACAGTGCTGACCTCAAATATAATGTTTGATATAACCAAAGATGTAGAGAGAATATCCATTGATATGCAGATGAAGGTTGAGAAAAGGGTAGTTAGGGAAATAAGTGAGCTGATAGAAGTGGTAAAAAAGATAAAGGGGAATCTTGTTATGGTAACCAACGAAGTTGGATATTCCATAGTTCCCGAAAATCATGTTGCTAGAGTATATAGAGATATCTCAGGTAGGGTAAATCAAGAAATTGCAAAAATGTGCAATGAGGTTTACCTGGTAACCTGCGGAATTCCTTTGAGGTTAAAATGATTAGATCCCTTATATTAATGTTTCAGTTCATGACCAGACTACCCATTCCCATAGAAATAGAGATGGACAAGGAAACCATTTCAAAGGGGATAATATTTTTGCCCCTTGTTGGAATGGTGGTAGGTGCTATATCCTGGGTAGTGTACTATCTATTAAGCTTTATAAACACTGATATCGCAGCTTTGGGTGCTGTAATAGCAAATGTTGCCGCCACTGGAGGTCTTCATATTGACGGCCTTTCTGATACATTTGACGGTTTCTTTTCTGCAAGATCTAGAGAAAGAATACTGGAGATAATGAAGGACAGCAGGGTTGGCACCTTTGGAGTAATAGCCATTGTAATGACACTTCTTGCTAAATATACTTTAATAAGTAATCTCCCTCAGGATATGATATTCTCAGCTCTTATTTTAGCATCTGGTGCTTCAAGATTTGCTGCCTCCTTTCTTATTACATTTGGTAAAAGCGCCAGACCTGGTGGACTGGGGGATATGTTTTCATCCAGCTCAAGTAAAGCTTATTTTTGGCTATCTGCTGGAATTTTTTCCGCTATTGGCATAATTTTAGGCGGCTGGGCCTTTATAAAATCCCTAGTGGTTATACTTGCTTTC
>JAAYKZ010000253.1 GCA_012522165.1 Clostridiales bacterium | reverse complement strand
AGATTACTTAGATTATATTAATACTTTAAAAAATAAATCCATGCATAAAAGTGAAGTTGAACTTAATAAGGATGATAAGATCATAACCTTGTCCACCTGTAGTTACGAATTCAATGACGCTCGTTTTGTGATACACGCAAGAAGGATGAAATAAAGTAGCAATCGTAGCAATGATGATACTTGGAGGTTAAACTAATGATGGAAGTAGGCATAATAGGTATTAATAGTTTTGGAAAGGTCCATGTTGAAAATGTATTGAAGCTAGCAGCAAAAGGCAAGGTTAAATGTGTAGCATTTGCTGATGTTGAAGTGGATAGACAAGATGAGCAGTACCAGGAATTAATTGCTTTGGATGCAAAGCATTATAGGGATTATAATGAAATGCTAGATAATCATAAGGAATTGGATTTTGTAACTATAGCTACTCCCATTCATTTGCATAAGCCCATGGCAATAGATGCCTTAAATAAGGGGTTTAATGTTTTTTGGAGAAACCCCCAGCAGTAACTATTCAAGACATAGATGAAATTATTGGGGTTGCAAATAAAAGGGGTCAGTTGTGTGAAGTAAATTTTCAAACTATTACTGGCAAGGCCTTTAGAATTTTGGTTGAAAAACTTAGAAAAGGCCAGTTAGGAGATATTGAAAAAGTAGTGGGTGTTGGCATGTGGAAACGGACACAGGCCTACTACCAAAGAACTCCTTGGGCGGGGAAACTTGTCCATAATAGCAATTATGTTTTGGATGGCTCTATAACCAATCCCCTTGCCCATCTTTTGTATAACTGCCTAATAGTAGCAGGCAGTGGAGATGCATGTACAGCAATTCCTAAGAAAGTACAAGCTGAGCTTTACAAGGGACACCTTATTGAAGGAGAAGATACTAGCTGTATCAGGATAAATACAGTAAATGGCGTTGAAATAATGTTTTATACTACTTTATGTCATACTGGACAGGACGTTCCCTATATCAAGGTATATGGCAGCAAGGGCCAGGCAGTTTGGCACTATAATAATACATTAGAACTTGAATACAATGATGGACCAAGGGAAAGCTATGAATTTGAAGAAGAAGATTTGTTTTTAAATAAGCTTTTAGGATTTATAGAGGCCTTAGAAGGTAAGGATATAGGATTAAATTCTTCTATTCATAAATGTAGAAATTTTGTTCTAGCCTGTAACGGAGCTTTTGAATCCAGCGGTGAAATTATAAATATTCCCGATGAATACCTGACAATAAAACCTGAGGATAATACCATAGCTACAAATATAAAGAGTATAGATAAAATTATTGAAGAGGCTGCAAAGCAAGGTAAGCTTTTTTCTGAAATATCTATTGAATGGGCAGTTCCAACTAGGCCTTTTTCAATGGAAGGCTATAAAAGCTTCCAGCTCTTTAAAAACAATTAACGGAGGTTTATATGGATAAATGCTTGGAACAACTAAAGAAATTAACTGGCAATACTTTGGATGAAAAGCAAGTTAGAATGATGAGCCCTCTTGTACTAGCGTATATAGGGGATACTATATATGATTTACTGGTTAGAACCTATTTGATTTTGACCAATAAGGTAACTGTACATAATTTACATAACCAAGCCATAAATTTTGTCAATGCTGGTGCTCAGGCTCACACTTTAGAAGCAATTTTCGAAAAGTTGACTGATGAGGAGAAAAACATAGTGCGCAGGGGCAGAAATGCAAAGTCAGGTACAGTGCCAAAGAATGCAGATATAGGTGAGTATAGATACGCAACAGGTTTTGAAGCTTTGCTAGGGTATCTATATCTAACAGAGCAAACAGATCGCCTTATGGAAATAGGGCAGTGGATATTTGAAGAAAATTGATATGGGAGGAAATAATTATGAGTGAGGTCGGCTTAAAAGTAAAACTGTTAAGATATACACCAGAACCGGAAAAGGTTATAGCTATGGCAGCTAAGCTTTGTTATTCTGCTGCCGATATTGATGAACTGGCTCAAGGGATTGAACAAAAAGACCAAGCGAATTTTTTGCAGAGACTAATGGATATGGGTCATCTATCACCAGTGGAACATGTCAGCTTTACTTTTGGGGTTGAAGGTGTTTCTAGAAGTTTGCTTACTCAAATTACTAGGCATCGAATAGCCAGTTTTAGCGTCAAATCCCAAAGATATGTTAGTCAACAGTCTCATGGGACAGAGACTTTTAATTATATTGTCCCTCCTAGGATTAAAGAGTTGGGAGATGAATACGTAGATAAGTTCCAAAAACAGATGAGGCAAATTCAAGTCTGGTATGATGAATGGATTGAGGCTTTGGGCAATCAAGGTGAAAAGTCCAACGAAGATGCCCGTTTTGTATTGCCCAACGCGGCAGAGACCAAGTTTGTTGTGACTATGAATGCAAGGGAGCTTTTGCACTTTTTTAGTCTGCGGTGCTGTAACCGTGCTCAGTGGGAGATTAGAAATCTTGCAATAGAGATGCTGCGACAGGTTAAGGAAATAGCACCTAATTTATTTAAAAATGCTGGGCCAGGGTGTGTGAGAGGCAAGTGTCCCGAAGGCAACATGACCTGTGGCAAGACTAAGGAAGTAAGGGAAACGTTTATGACCTTATGATATAATAAAAGGAGTAAGCTAGCATGAAAAAGGGAAATAAAAAACCTAAAATCAAGCAGGAAACTAAAATAGAAAATAAAATGAATAGGGCAAATGATCTAGATAATGAAAATCAAGTAGAAGGTCGAAACCCTGTATTGGAGGTGTTGCGATCAGGTAGGACTGTGGACAAACTGTTGATTGCACGAGGCAGCAGGGAGGGGTCGATCCTGGAGATTATCCAAAAAGCTAAAGAACAGGGCATAGTAGTGCAAGAAGTGGATAGAAGGAGGCTGGACGAATTATCCCTGACGAATGGGGCGCATCAAGGGGTTATAGCATTTGTCACCCCTTATTCCTATGTAGGAGTAGAGGATATTTTAGCCCGTGCATCAGAAAAAAATGAACCGCCTTTTGTTATAGTCCTGGATGAGATAACAGATCCCCACAATCTAGGGTCTATAATAAGGACCGCAGAATCTTGTGGGGCTCATGGAATTATTATTCCAAAAAGGCGTGCCGTTGGCCTGACTCCAACAGTGATAAAGGCATCAGCTGGTGCTGTTGAATTTATTCCCATAGCCAAGGTAACAAATATTTCGTCTACTCTTGAAAGCTTAAAAAAACATGGCCTGTGGGTAGCAGGTGCAGATATGGAAGGGGAACTGTATACATCTACGGACTTGACAGGTCCTATAGCATTGGTTATTGGAAGTGAAGGCAAAGGATTGGGACGCCTTGTTAAGGAGAAATGTGATTTTCTAGTAAGGATACCTCAAAAGGGGAAAATATCATCTTTGAATGCTTCAGTAGCAGCGGGAGTTTTAATGTATGAAATAGTGAGGCAAAGGGTGGAAAGATAAGAAAAATAGAGGCCTTATAAAGGCAAAGACAGCTTGACTTGTTAGGATTATGTAATGTATAATTGATTTGTTGATATTATTGCGCTTCCTGACTATGGTTGACATTATTGTGGGGGGATCTTGGTGGAGTTAGCTACTGCCAAAGATAAAGCTATGGACTACAATGAGATGCTAGATGAAGAAATAGTTGAACTGGCTTTGAATGGGGATTCATATGCTTTGGAGTATTTGCTGAACAAATATAAGAATTTTGTAAGAGCTAAAGCACGTTCTTATTTCCTTATAGGTGCTGATCGTGAGGATATAGTACAGGAAGGAATGATAGGCTTATATAAGGCTATTAGGGATTATAGGCCAAATAAGCTTTCTTCCTTTAAGGCTTTCGCAGAGCTATGTGTTACGCGGCAGATTATAACTGCCATAAAAACAGCTACTCGTCAAAAACACATTCCTCTCAACTCATATATTTCACTTAACAAGCCTATATATGATGAAGAATCTGATAGAACTCTCATGGAAGTTATATCAGGAGTAAGGGTTACAGATCCTGAGGAACTTATAATTAGGCAAGAAGAGTTCACTAATATAGAAAGTGTTATTGAAGAATTGTTAAGCGATTTAGAATGGGAAGTGTTAACATCCTATCTTCAAGGAAAAACATACCAGGAAATTGCCGCTGAATTGGACAGGCATGTAAAATCCATAGATAATGCCTTACAGCGGGTTAAACGGAAGGTAGAACGCTATTTGGAAGAAAGGGATTAATTTTAAAAAAGCAGTTGACAAAATTAATTTTTGCATGTATTATATAATGTGTTCATTAATTCATGTTATTGAACACAACACTCTTAAGCATGCTGATCTTTTCGTTAACAACGAATTGACAACATGCGGGTGTAATTTAATGGTAGAATACCAGCTTCCCAAGCTGGCCGCGTGGGTTCGATTCCCATCACCCGCTCCATATCGCATTTATATTTATAAGCCCATGTAGCTCAGTAGGTAGAGCGCCGCCATGGTAAGGCGGAGGTCACCGGTTCGAGCCCGGTCGTGGGCTCCATTATTATATAATAAACAAAAAGAAACACCTGGCCATGTGTAATTAGAATTTACATAAAAATGACTGTAGCCGGGTCATAAAGGAGGAAAAGAAAAGATGGCTAAAGAGAAATTTGAAAGAACGAAGCCACACGTGAACATAGGAACCATTGGACACGTTGACCATGGTAAGACAACCTTAACAGCAGCAATCACAATGGTATT
>JAAYKZ010000252.1 GCA_012522165.1 Clostridiales bacterium | reverse complement strand
AATACCATTGTGATTGCTGCTGTTAAGGTTGTCTTACCATGGTCAACGTGTCCAATGGTTCCTATGTTCACGTGTGGCTTCGTTCTTTCAAATTTCTCTTTAGCCATCTTTTCTTTTCCTCCTTTATTATCATCAATATCTATTTTATATTATTATTTGGTTATAATTTTTTCAGCGATACTAGCTGGAACTTCTTAGTAATGGGATAGTTGCATTGTGTAAACACCTCTACCCTGGCTCTTGGAGCGAAGGTCAGTAGCATATCCAAACATCTCGGCTAGGGGAACATAGGCGGTTATTACCTGTACTCCGAATCTAGCCTCCATTCCTTCGATCCTACCACGTCTAGAGTTAATATCTCCCATTACATCTCCCATATATTCCTCAGGAACTGTAACTTCTACCTTCATCATAGGCTCTAGTAGAACTGGTTCTGCTTTTCTCATAGCTTCTTTAAAAGCCATAGAGGCCGCAATCTTAAAGGCCATTTCAGAAGAGTCAACTTCATGGTAAGAACCATCATATAATGTAACTTTAACATCTACTACTGGATACCCACCAAGAACTCCGCTTTCCATAGCTTCTTGTATTCCTTGGTCAACAGGTCCAATGTATTCCTTAGGCACTACGCCTCCAACAATCTTGTTTACAAACTCGTATCCAGCTCCAGCTTCCATTGGCTCTACCTCTATCCATACATGACCATACTGACCACGTCCACCAGACTGACGGACAAATTTACCTTCAGCCTTAACAGACTTGCGTATAGTCTCTCTATAAGCAACCTGAGGTTTACCAACATTTGCCTCTACCTTAAACTCTCTTAAAAGTCTATCCACGATGATCTCAAGGTGAAGCTCTCCCATACCTGCAATTATGGTTTGACCTGTTTCTGCATCCGTATAGGTGCGGAAGGTAGGATCTTCTTCTGCTAACTTTTGCAGGGCTACACTCATCTTATCCTGCCCAGCCTTAGTCTTTGGCTCAATAGCTACCTGGATAACCGGTTCTGGGAACTCCATGGATTCCAGGATAACTGGATCGTCTTCCAAACATAGGGTATCACCGGTTGTGGTATCCTTTAGCCCTACAGCAGCTGCAATATCACCAGCATATACTTCATCAACTTCTTCCCGGTGATTTGCGTGCATGAGCAGGATTCTTCCAATTCTTTCACGCTTTCCTTTTGTAGAGTTATATACATAGGAGCCTGACTTTAAGGTTCCTGAGTATACCCTAAAGAAAGCTAGCTTACCAACGTAAGGGTCAGTCATGATTTTAAACGCTAAAGCGCTAAAAGGCTCTTCATCGGAAGAATGTCTTTCTGTCTCCTCATCGGTTCCTGGTAAAGTACCTTTTATAGCCGGCACATCCAAGGGTGAGGGCATATATTCCACAATAGCGTCTAGAAGTGGCTGTACCCCTTTATTCTTGTAAGATGAACCGCATAGCACTGGAATAATATCTACTGCTACAGTAGCCTTTCGAATCCCTGCCTTCAGTTCCTCTACAGTTAACTCTTCTCCTTCTAGATACTTCATCATGAGGTCATCGTCCCGTTCGGCTACAGCTTCTATTAGACGAGTTCTATACTCTTCTGCTAGCTCCCTCATATCCTCGGGGATTTCAGTCTCCTCACTCTGAGTACCTAAATCATCTTTATAAATAATAGCTTTTTGTTCTACTAGATCGATAATGCCTATAAAAGAATCTTCTTTACCAATAGGAATCTGAATTGGAATAGCATTAGCTTGCAGGCGGTCCTCCATCATCTTTATTACATTAAAGAAATCGGCCCCTGTAATATCCATCTTGTTTACATAAGCTATTCTCGGCACACGGTACTTATCGGCTTGACGCCATACAGTCTCTGATTGAGGCTCTACACCGCCTTTAGCACAGAAAACTGCCACTGAGCCATCAAGTACGCGCAGTGACCGTTCAACTTCAACGGTAAAGTCCACATGCCCGGGCGTATCTATGATGTTGATACGGTGTCCCTTCCACTGTGCAGTTGTAGCAGCTGAGGTAATGGTTATGCCTCGCTCCTGCTCCTGAGCCATCCAGTCCATAGTTGCAGAGCCTTCGTGAGTCTCACCCATCTTATGAACTCGTCCTGTATAGAACAGAATTCGCTCAGATGTAGTTGTCTTACCTGCATCTATATGTGCCATGATTCCTATATTCCTGGTCTTTTCTAACGGAAATTGCCTAGGCATTTCTTTTCCTCCTTTCAGTTGACGATTCACTGGACATCTAAGTTTTGATGCCCTGATTTTTGGATTACTGGCTAGTGGCTTTTATGTGTTACCAACGATAATGTGCAAAAGCTCTATTAGCTTCTGCCATCCTATGGGTATCTTCTTTCTTCTTAACAGCGCCTCCCGCATTGTTTGCAGCATCCATAATTTCAGCTGCCAGTCTTTCTACCATAGTTCTTTCTCCGCGGTTGCGTGCATAATCTACCAGCCATCGAAGACCTAAAGTCTGTCTTCTTTCAGCTCGTACCTCCACAGGTACTTGGTAAGTGGCTCCACCTACTCTTCGAGCTCTTACTTCTAGTACTGGCATTATATTTTCTAAGGCTTCTTCAAAAACCTCCATAGGATCTCTTCCAGTTTTATCTCTAACAACATCAAAAGCACCATAGCAAATCCTTTGTGCTATCCCTCTTTTACCATCCATCATAATTTGATTGATAAGTTTTGTTACAACCTTACTGCCGTAAAGTGGATCGGGTAGCACATCACGCTTGGGAACATGTCCTTTCCTTGGCATATTCTTCCCTCCTTCTCACAGGATTATAAAAATTATTTCTTGGGCTTTTTAACCCCATATTTAGATCTAGCCTGCTGGCGATTTTCAACTCCAGCTGTATCTAAAGCACCACGAACAATATGATAACGTACTCCAGGCAAGTCTTTGACTCTTCCGCCACGAATTAACACAACAGAGTGTTCTTGTAGATTATGTCCAATACCTGGAATGTAAGCAGTTACCTCTAGACCATTAGACAGCCTTACCCTTGCTAGTTTTCGTAGTGCAGAGTTTGGCTTTTTAGGTGTTCGGGTACTAACAGCAGTACATACTCCTCTCTTTTGAGGGCTCTGTCTAAGCGCAGGAGCATCTGATTTGTACTGCACCTTTTTTCTTCCTTTGCGTACTAACTGATTAATCGTGGGCATCCCGCCACCTCCTTTCAAATATTAGCTAGCACATTCAGTATCTCACAATTATTGCTTTTAATGCCTGTATCCTTTAAACGTCTTTAAGAATAGCAGCTGTTGCTGCCCCAACAGTTATATTACAGGCTTCTCCTAACTCCTTCATGGAATCGACCATTATGATATCAACATCATAACTTTGGCATGTATCTTTTACCTTTTGGGATATATAGTCATCAACGTCTTTAGCTAGATATACTTTTTCTGCTTTTCCTCTTTCTACTGCCTTAAGAGTTTGTTTCATGCCAACTGTCCTGTTTGAAGCCTTTTTTAGGTCTTCTAACATGGTCTTCAACTCCTATATGCATAATTTAAGCCATAGTACTCCAAATTACGCACCTAAGTATTCTATCATTCTGTAAATCCCTTGTCAACAATTTTTAATAAACATTCCGACAGCCATCATTTCATGACTGTCGGAATAAATTTTTAGCCACATATTATTCTATGCCTGTAGACTAGGTTGTTTCTCCTCAATTTCGTCTATGGAGGTGACTTCCTGTGCCTGATCTTCATCTGTATATATATCTATATTCTTATATCGACTCATGCCTGTTCCTGCAGGAATTAGCTTACCGATGATTACATTTTCCTTAAGACCCATTAAGCGATCTCTCTTGCCCTTTATAGCAGCATCGGTCAATACTCTAGTAGTCTCTTGGAAAGAAGCTGCCGATAGGAAGGACTCCGTAGCAAGGGATGCTTTGGTTATTCCTAGCAGTACTCTCTTTGCATAAGCAGGGCGGCCACCTTCGATTACTACCCTTTCATTCTCTCGTTCAAACTCGAAGATGTCCACTAGACCACCAGGTAGCATATCTGTATCTCCAGCATCTTCGATTTTAACCTTTCTTAGCATCTGACGCACAATAACTTCAATATGCTTGTCGTTAATGTCTACCCCTTGCAGCCTATAAACCTTTTGTACTTCGTGTAGGAGATAAGCCTGAACTCCCTTAACTCCTCTAATCTTCAAGATGTCATGGGGATTAATAGACCCTTCGGTGAGCTCATCTCCAGCTTCTACATACTGTCCTTCTGTAACGCTTAATCGGGACCCATAAGGAATTAAATAGGTCTTAGCTTCTCCATCCTCACTAATAATAGAGATTTCTCTCTTTTTCTTGGTCTCATTGATCTTAACAATACCTGATATTTCTGAAATAACTGCCAATCCCTTGGGCTTTCTTGCTTCAAAGAGTTCCTCTACCCTAGGTAGACCTTGGGTGATATCGTTTCCAGCAACTCCACCTAAGTGGAAGGTTCTCATAGTTAGCTGAGTACCTGGCTCACCTATGGATTGAGCAGCAATAATTCCTACAGCCTCACCTATGTTTACGGGATAGCCTGTAGCCATGTTGGTTCCATAGCACTTAGCACATACACCATGTTCAGTCCTACAGGTAAGAACGGAACGAATACTTACTTCTTTTATTCCTGCTTCTATAATTTCGTCAGCGATATCGTGAGTAATTAGTTCATCTGCCTTGACTATTACTTCACCAGTTTCAGGATGGATAATATCTTCAGAAGCATAGCGGCCTACAATCCTATCAGCAAGCTCTTCTATGACTTCATTTCCGTCTCTTATTTCACTTACCTCTATGCCCTGAGGCTTTAATCCATCCCTTGCGAAACAATCCTCTTCCCTGACAATGACGTCTTGGCTAACGTCTACTAGCCGCCTGGTTAGATATCCTGAGTCCGCTGTTCTAAGAGCTGTGTCTGCAAGTCCCTTTCTGGCACCATGGGTAGATATAAAGAACTCAAGTACTGTCAGTCCTTCGCGGAAGTTAGCCCTGATGGGCAGTTCTATAATCTTACCAGTTGGGTTGGCCATAAGTCCACGCATACCTGCCAACTGACGTATCTGGTTAACGCTTCCTCTAGCGCCGGATTTAGCCATCATATATATAGGATTAAAGTGCTCCATGCTATCCATCAAAGCCTTGGTAACTTCTTCAGTGGTCTTATTCCAGGTATTTATAACTTTATCATAGCGCTCTTCTTCAGATATAAGACCTCTTCTGTATTGTCTTTCAATATTTAGAACTTCCTGGTCAGCCTTGCCTAAAAGTTCTTTCTTCTCCTTAGGTACAACCATATCTGAAACACTGACAGTAATACCACCCATTGTAGAATAGTGGAAACCTAGTTCCTTAATCTTATCCAGAATAACACTGGTTTCAGTAGCGCCATACTTTCTATAGCATCTATCTACTATGTGACCTAAGACTTTTTTGTCTACAACTTCATCAATTTCCAGCTCAAACATTTCATCAGGATCTTTCCTGTCCTTGAAACCTAAATCCTGAGGTATGGCCTCATTAAAGATCACCCTACCTGCTGTTGTATCAATAAGTTTAGATACCTTTTTGCCGTCGATCTCCTTTTCTACTCGCATCTTTATAGGTACGTGTAGGTCTAGATCTCCTGTGCCATAAGCCATAATAACCTCGTCGCTGGAGACAAATACTTTTCCCTTGCCATTACCTTCTTCCTTTACACTGGTTGAATAGTAAGTTCCTATAACCATGTCCTGAGTTGGGCTTACCACGGGACGTCCATCAGAAGGTTTTAAAATATTGTTAGTAGACAGCATCAAAAATCTGGCTTCAGCCTGTGCTTCCACGGATAAAGGTACATGGACAGCCATTTGGTCCCCGTCAATGTCTGCATTGTAGGCACTACATACTAGGGGATGAAGTTGTATAGCACGACCCTCAACTAAAACTGGCTCGAAAGCTTGTATTCCCAGTCTGTGAAGAGTTGGTGCCCTGTTAAGGAGTACAGGATGCTCTTTTATTACTTCCTCTAGTACGTCCCATACTTCTTCTCTTACTCTTTCCACCATTCGCTTTGCGCTTTTAATATTATGTGCCAGTTCTTTTTCTACCAATCTCTTCATTACAAATGGCTTAAAGAGTTCCAGTGCCATCTCTTTAGGAAGACCACATTGATACATTTTAAGCTCAGGGCCTACTACTATAACTGAACGGCCAGAATAGTCTACCCTTTTTCCAAGTAGGTTCTGCCTAAACCTACCCTGTTTACCCTTGAGCATATCACTAAGGGATTTAAGGGGTCTGTTTCCAGGTCCTGTTACAGGACGGCCTCTTCTACCATTATCTATAAGAGCGTCTACTGCTTCTTGCAGCATCCTCTTTTCGTTTCTAATAATAATATCAGGAGCCGCTAAATCCAGTAGCCTCTTTAGCCTGTTGTTTCTATTTATTACCCTTCTATAAAGATCATTAAGGTCAGATGTTGCAAAACGTCCTCCATCCAGCTGCACCATGGGACGAAGTTCTGGGGGGATGACAGGTATAACATCAAGTATCATCCACTCAGGCCTGTTTCCAGATTTACGGAAGGCCTCTACTACCTCCAACCGTTTTACAATTCTTACCTTTTTCCGACCAGTAGCCGTGTCTAGCTCTTCCCGCAGCTCTTGGGACAACTTATCCAGATCTATTTCCTGTAGAATCTCTTTTATGGCTTCAGCACCCATTCCAGCCTTAAAGTCATTACCATATTTACCACGGCATTCTCTATACTCTCTATCGTTCAAAAGCTGAAGCTTTAAGAGAGGGGTATCACCGGGATCTATAACAATATAGGAAGCAAAATACAATACCTTCTCCAAAGATCTTGGTGATATATCCAGGATAAGGCCCATTCTACTGGGGATACCCTTAAAATACCATATATGGGAGACTGGGGCGGCTAGTTCAATATGCCCCATTCGCTCCCTTCTTACCTTTGAACGAGTTACTTCAACTCCACATCTATCGCAGATTATACCCTTATATCGTACTCTCTTGTATTTACCACAGTGACATTCCCAGTCTTTTTGGGGACCGAAAATTTTCTCACAAAACAAGCCATCTTTTTCCGGTTTTAAGGTTCTATAGTTTATGGTCTCAGGTTTCTTAACCTCTCCCCTTGACCACTCTCTGATTTTGTCCGGAGAAGCTAAACCTATTTGAATGGCATCAAATTCGTTTAAATCGAACAAGGGCTCTCTCTCCCTTCCTATTCTAAAATCTTAATCCTCATCATTATCATCTAAGGCTAAGTCTTCAATATCTTCAAAGAGGGTGTCGTTTAAGTCTGGAATATCTACTATATCATCTAGATCAAAATCATCTAAATCTTCTTCTGTAATTACTTCGTCTTCCTCATCCTCTTCTTGGGTTTCACGTCCCTCAATATTCACATCCAGTTCGGTGTCCTCTTCGTCATCCTCTAAAATCTCTAACTCTTGGCTTTCCTCAGAAAGCACCTTAACATCTAAGGCCAAGCTTTGCAGCTCTTTGATGAGCACCTTAAAGGATTCAGGAACTCCAGGCTCTGGAATATTTTCACCTTTGACTATAGCCTCATAGGTTTTGACCCTTCCTACTACATCATCAGATTTTACAGTGAGCAGTTCTTGCAATGTATGAGCCGCACCATAGGCTTCCAAGGCCCAAACTTCCATCTCTCCGAAACGTTGACCACCAAATTGCGCCTTACCACCTAGAGGTTGCTGTGTTACTAAGGAGTAAGGTCCAGTAGATCTAGCATGTATCTTATCGTCTACCAAGTGGGCTAGTTTTAGAAGATACATATAACCTACTGTTACGTTGTTATCAAAGGGCTCTCCTGTACGACCGTCGTATAGGGTTAATTTCCCATGAGCTGGTAGCCCTGCTCTCTCTAGGGTTTCCATGATGTCTATTTCACTAGCACCATCAAATACTGGTGTAGCAACCTCCCAGCCTAAGGCTCTGGCTGCCAAGCCCAAATGAGTCTCCAAAACCTGTCCTATATTCATACGGGATGGCACACCAAGGGGGTTTAGCACTATATCAAGGGGTGTT
>JAAYKZ010000251.1 GCA_012522165.1 Clostridiales bacterium | reverse complement strand
CCCGTATCAACAGGCTTTCGCGGCATAAACGCTTATATTTTTCAAGGTACAAAATTTTATTTCTAAAAACTGCAAAATATTTTACCGCCGAGGTAATTTACACACTATTTTGGACTTGACTTATCTAAATTTTGTGATAAAATAGACTTGATTTTTATTTTAATATAGGAGGTACAAATTTATGTCGACCAAACGCATCGTTATTCTGGGAGCGGGATACGGTGGCCTTCAGGCTGCTAAAACCCTTAATAAGCACCTTAGAAAACATGATGATGTTGATATAATGCTTATAGATCAGAATAACTACCATACATTACTTACTGAGCTTCATGAAGTAGCTGGTAATCGTGTTGAACCCGGTGGGGTAAGGGTTTCTATTGAACACGTTTTGGAATATACTAAGGTTAAATTTATTCAAGATCAAATTGTAAGGGCTGATCTAGAAAACCGAAAGCTTTATTCCAATGACAAGGAGTATAATTTTGATTATCTTATACTAGGTATTGGTAGTGAACCAGCTTATTTTAATATAGAGGGTATGAAGGAACACGCCTTTCCTCTATGGTCCTTGTCTGATGCTATAAGGATTCATGATCACATCATTAATATGTTTAAGCAGGCTGCAGAGGAGAAAGATGCTGAAAAGAGAAAAGAGATCCTAACCTTTGTAGTAGGTGGCGGTGGATTTACTGGCGTGGAAATGATGGGTGAGCTTATTGAATGGACAAACACCCTACGCAAAAAGTATGATATTCCAAAAGAGGACATTCGCTTAATTCAGGTAGAAGCACTATCCACCCTTGTGCCCATACTGGATAAAAAGCTTATTGCCAAGGTAGAAAAATATCTGAAGAAAAAAGGTGTAGAAGTCTTAACCAATTCTCCTATCACCGCAGTTTCCCCTAATACCTTGACTATCAATAATGATAAAGTTATACCTACTAGAACAGTAATATGGACAGGCGGAATCAAAGCAAAAAGCTTTGTAAAAGATCTCGGGCTATCTCTAGGCCCTAGAGATAGGATAATAGTAAACCAATATCTTCAGACCAAAGAATATCCCAATGTATACGCAATTGGTGACAACATGGAGTTTCAAGATGAAGATGGTAAAGTATTACCCCCTCTAGTAGAGACAGCCATGCAATCCGCTGATTGTGCAGCCTATAATGTTGCAGCCCATATAAAGGGTAGGGAACAGAAAAAGCTGGAAGCCAAGCTTCATGGTGTTATGGTTTCGGTTGGCTCCTTATTCGCTGTAGCCCAGCTGTCAGGCATGCCCCTGTTATCAGGACTGCCAGCAATTATTATAAAGCATCTGGTAAACATGCACTATCTATTTGGTATAGGTGGATTGGAGCTTGTATGGGAGTATATGAATCATCAGTTCTTCCAAAAGTCCAGAGAGTATAATTGGCTGCTGGAGACTGGAATAGGGCATATAAGCCGAAGAAACTTTACTTTCTGGCTTGTGCCCTTGCGTATCTGGCTAGGAGTTATGTGGCTGGTATCTGGTATCCAAAAAATTCAGTCTGACTGGCTAGGTGACTGGGTACTACTGGGGCTTTCAGGAGCCACAGATGCAACATCATCAGCTTCCATAACTCCCCTAATAGGACCGCATTCCCCAGGCTGGTATGTTGCTATTGCGGAAAATATAATAATGCCCAATGCATTGCTCTTCCAGAAGCTAATAGTAATTACTGAAATCGGTTTAAGCCTTGCATTTATATTTGGATTCTTTACCTTTATTGCAGCCATAGTATCCATTGGTATGCATATTAACTTCGCTCTAGGTGCAGGATTGCCTCAAACCTATGGACTCCCCGATCTTTGGTGGATTGCAGCTTCCTTTGCAATGTTTGCAGGGGCAGGCAGGTCATTTTGTGTAGACTACTACCTAATGCCTTTCCTTAGGAATCAACTTAGATACTTCCAGAAGAATAGAAGCATAAACCGGTTAAAGGGTTGGAAGCGGTAAATAAAAGCAAACGAGGTAGGCTAAAATAGCCTACCGCTTTTTATATAATCAGCAATGGAGCAGCCACTCCACTGCTGTTGCCCTGTCTTCAGT
>JAAYKZ010000032.1 GCA_012522165.1 Clostridiales bacterium | reverse complement strand
TTGATCAGATTTTTTTTGACTATTCTCTTTCTCGTGTATATACCTATAGTAATAATTTCTTACTGTATTAAATTTGAGCCCACTCTTCTCTGCAATTACCTCAAAAGCACGGTTTACTGGTTCATCTGCCTCTTTGGATTTGCTAACCTCTTTTTTCATTAAGGAAACTAAAACCGGATCCAAAAAAGGTTTAGCTGTGTTTTCCTGCATTCCCATCACTCCTCTAATTTTGTATATGATAGGTATATTATTCACCATTTTTATCCTTTTTATACAGCTAAACCCTTAATTTCCTATTCTAGCTTATTTCATTATTCGTTTTTAGTTTTTATTATAATTTTTACCTCATTACCACCTATATTTTCACCTATATCCCTTATCTCCCCCATTTTAGAAAGTTCCTCATATAATATATTCCTTTCTTTCTCCTCCTTTATCTCAATAACAACAGAATTTTCATCACTCTTTATAAGATCTAATCCATTGCTGTTAGCCATTAACTTAAGGGTTTGGGGAGTTATGCATATATCCTGTACATATACCTCCACTAGGTCTGATTGTACTTTCATTGTACTAGCTCTCTTATCTCCTTGGTCATCCTCCATAGATGTTACTTCAGCGGATACTCCTTCATCCTTAGGAGAAGCAAACTCATTGACACTGTCATCAGAAATACTGGCCATATCCTCTGCTACCTCTTCAGCAGGCATAACTTCCCTATCTATTCCAGCTGTAAATCTTGTATCTTTTATAGCTTTGACAGATAAGAATATTATAATAACTCCTGCCATGGCAGCAATCCATCTTATTAAATTACTTGTTTGATTTTTTCTTAACCGTCCTAGCCTATTAATTATACTTTCTCTAAATCCATGGGGTACTGGTTCCTCTCCTAGTTCCTTCACTAAAGATACAACCTTCTGGGTTTCTTCAAATTCCTTTTTACATTGAGGACACTGATTTAAATGTTCTTCAAACTCTTTTTTATCCTCTTCATCAAGAATTTCATCTAAATAGAGGCTGATATATTCATTAAAATTTTTGCAATCCATTATTTAACCCTCCTCTCGCCGTATTCTATTAGACGAGACTTTAGAACCTTTCGCAGAAGAGCTCTACCTCGATTTATGTCTGACTTAACGGTACCAATTGGTATATCTAGAATTTCAGCTATCTCGCGGTAGGAATAATTATGTATATCCCTAAGAATTATAGCTGATTTATATCTAGGTTTTAACTGAGCAATACATTCCTTTATTAAACTATATTTCTCATTGCTTATCACCTGTTCTTCTGGTAAAGGACCTGGGGACGGGATATCTATATCCTGCTGTTCTTCATCTATTATTTTATTTAATGGAAGCAGCTTAAGCCTTTTCTTACGATAATTATCAACACATGTATTATAAGCAATGCGGTAAATCCATGTAGAAAATTTACTATCCTTTCTGAAGTTTTTCAAGTTCTTATAAACCTTTAAAAAAACTTCCTGAGCCAAATCCTCAGCGTCACTTCGGTTATTGGTCATACGAAGACAATAATTATAAATCTTTTTATCAAATAGCGATATCAGCTCCTCAAAGGCATCTAAATCTCCATCCATAGACTTCTTAACTAACTGGGATTCAATAGTCATGTAACCCTCCCCTATCATCAAAAAATGTCCAATATACACTCAAATTAATATATAATATATAGTAAATAGCGCATTTATTATACCACAAACAATTTGTCCTTGGTATTATAGTAAAAAAACTTCGGATTTTCTTAACAATATTTTAACAAAATGCTGTATATATCTATTAAGAGTTTTTTAATATACAAACTCTTACAT
>JAAYKZ010000031.1 GCA_012522165.1 Clostridiales bacterium | reverse complement strand
GTATGACAAGGAAGTAAAAAGCAGCACCCAAAACACTCTAACCATAGTAGGCATATTGTTTATTACAGCCTTTACAGAAGGCTCCTTGCTGATCTCCTTTATGATTCTCATCTTTTATTATTTTAGAAATGATAGGAGAATGCTAATTATTTCTTATATTGTATTATCATTGATATTTACTATTAGTGATTTTAGCTATCAGGGACTATTTATAGAAAATTATCAGTGGATGATGGTATTTGCTCTGCCTTTTTTCTTTATATATAATGGTAAAAAAGGTAGGGATGTTAAATATATATTTTATGCATTTTATCCCTTGCACATATGGATACTTTATATTATAGTCTTTTTTATGGAAAAATAGCTTGTTGGTTAGGAGGAAATGAGTAGGAGTCAAAAGATAAGATTGGGTATTGTGGGCTATGGTAATTTGGGTAAAGGTGTAGAGGCTGCCATTGGCTATAATCCTGATATGGAATTAGTAGCTGTATTTACTAGGCGTGATCCTAATAGTATTAAGCTAGTAACTTCTGGTATAGAAGCAGTAAATATATCAGAAGTAGAGTCCTATAGAGATAAAATAGATGTAATGATACTCTGCGGTGGTTCGGCTACAGATTTACCTGAGCAAGGGCCTTATTTAGCAAAAATATTTAATACGGTGGATAGTTATGATACTCATGCCAAGATTCCTGAGTATTTTGCAAAGATAGACGCTGCTGCCAGAGAGGGTGGAAACCTTTGCATGATTTCAGTTGGATGGGACCCAGGCCTTTTTTCTATAAACCGCTTAATACAGGAGGCTATTTTACCTAAAGGAAATACATACACTTTTTGGGGCAAAGGAGTAAGCCAGGGGCACTCAGATGCAGTCAGAAGGGTGCCGGGAGTTAAAGACGCAGTTCAGTATACTATACCTATTGAGGACGCTTTAAGTAGAGTTAGAAAGGGAGAAAATCCAGAGCTAAGTACTAGAGAGAGGCATCTTAGGCACTGCTATGTAGTAGCTGAGCAGGGAGCGGACAAAAGGGAGATAGAGCATCAGATTAAAACTATGCCCAACTACTTTGCAGACTATGAAACTGAGGTTACCTTTATTAGCCAAGAAGAGTTGAAAGAAAAGCATTCTGGAATGCCCCATGGAGGAATAGTTATTAGAAGTGGTGTAACTGGTGTTGAAGAAAATAACAATCAAATTGTTGAGTTTGCATTAAACTTAGAGAGCAATCCAGAGTTTACTGGCAGCGTATTAACTGCCTATGCAAGGGCAGTATATAGAATGAGCAAGGAAGGGCAAATGGGAGCAAGGACAGTTTTTGATGTCCCGCCCGCATATTTATCCATAAAATCTCCAGAGGAATTAAGAAAAGAATTACTATAAAAGGCTTTATTTTTACAGCAAGAAAATATTTGCCTTTTGACACTCCTCAATAATCTCATCAGACCAAATAGAAGCTTGGACTTCACCTATATGAGCCTTGCCCAGGAAGAACATACACATTCTGGACTGTCCTATACCTCCTCCTATGGTATAGGGCAGTTTTCCTTCTAATAGTTCCCGATGGTAGTCCATGGATAACCTATCTTGACAGCCTGCTATAAGGATTTGTTCCTTAAGGCTTGTTTCATCAACTCTGATTCCCATAGAGGATAGTTCTATAACCTGATTAAGCACAGGATACCAAAAGAGTATGTCTCCGTTTAAGTTCCAATCGTCATAGTCAGGTGCTCTATGGTCATGAGGCTTACCTGAATTTAGGGTATGACCAATTTGCATTAGGAATACTGCGCCTTTGGCTTTGGTAATCTCATTTTCCCTTTGCTCTGGTGTTAAATCAGGATAGAGATCTTCAAGTTCTTGAGTAGTTATGAAGATAATATCCTCGGGCAAATAAGATTCCAATTTTGGATATAGATCGCATATATATTTTTCAGTTTTCTTAAAAACCTTATAAATCTTTTTAACAGTGGTTTTTAGGGTGTCCATATTTCGTTCTTCTTTGGATATTATTTTTTCCCAATCCCACTGATCAACATAGATGGAATGAAGGTTGTCTAGCTCTTCATCCCTTCGGATAGCATTCATATCTGTATAGAGGCCTTCTCCTAAGTAAAAGCCATAACGCTTTAAGGCAAACCTTTTCCATTTAGCCAATGAATGGACGATTTCTGCTGTACCGCCAATTGCCTTAACATCAAAGGAAACGGGTCTTTCGACTCCACTTAGATTATCATTAAGCCCAGTCTCAGGTCTTACAAAAAGGGGCGCAGATACCCTTGTTAAATTAAGTTCATCAGCTAATTGCCTTTCGAAATAATCCTTTAAAAATTTTATGGCTGCTACTGTCTGCCTTACATCAAGTTTTGATTTATATTTTGGTGGAAAATATGTTTTGCATACTGTTTGCATGAAAGTATGAACCCCCTAGAAATTTATAGCTTAGATTATAACACTATTAGCAAGTAAACTCCAGTATTTTTTGCATATATTCTGACTAATGCCATCTAAGACCTTTAGGATAATGATTTTTGAGCATTCCATTTGATGCTTTTGCCCAGCCGAGGGAGTAGCCCTCTACCATAACTAGAACCCAGCCTCTATAGTCATTTGAAATTGATATTGTATCTCCTTTTAAATAAGCCTCTATGGCAGGAGAAGATGCTCCAAAGGATATACTCTGTTTCACATCCTGGGCTCCCAAAAAGAGAGCTAAAGCATGGGAAGGTTCAAATCTTTTTTTCATTAGGGTGCCCAAATGTAGGCCCGGCCTTACTATTCTTAAGCCGTCTAGGCCAGCAATATCAGCAGAAGGAAGGATATACAGCTGCTGTCCAAATTTTATAAGGTTTTCGCTTGGAACAATATTTAAGTATTGTTCACAGAATTCTAGGTAATATTTGATATCCTCCTTGGTAGGAATTAGTTTTTTTATCTTTTCAGCAAATAGCGATTTAGCAGTTGGGACAAATTCATGCTTGTCTATATCTGCCTTGTTAGCTTTTTTCATTATGGCTATAAAATGCCCCTCTCCTTTTAGCTTATGGGGCCATAACCTAATGGTACGATTTATATGGGCTTCCTGGTTATTAGTCCATTGAATTGTTCCTCTGTTGAAAGCTGGATGGATCATAGGGCTCTCTACTAGTTCAAAATCACTGTATTTTTTCAAAAACTTTTCTATAACCTGTTCATTTTCTTCTGGTGAGAAGGTACATGTGGAATATACCAAAATTCCTCCTGGCGCAAGCATCTTCTGGGCATCCTCTAAAATGTCCATTTGTCTAGCAGCACACATAACTACATTGTCGAGGCTCCACTCATCACAGGCTTGAGGATTCTATCGAAACATACCTTCTCCAGTACAAGGTGCATCCCCCAGTATGCGATGAAAGAAGCCTTCAAACCTCTGGGCTAGGTTAGCAGGTGTTTCATTGGTAACTATGGCATTTTTTATTCCCATCCTCTCTATATTTTGGGATAGTACCTTTGCCCTTGAGGGATGAATTTCATTGGATATTAGAAGCCCTGTATTTTTCATGGCCGCAGCTATATGGGTAGATTTACCTCCCGGGGCAGCACAAAGATCCAATACCCTTTCACCTGGTTGTGGATCCAATAAAGGCGCCACTGCCATGGCACTAGGTTCTTGAATATAGTATAGGCCAGCTTCATGGTAGGGATGTTTGCCAGGTTCATCGACAGGACAATAATAGAAACCATCCTGGGTCCATGGAACTGGTTCCAGATTGAATTGGCAAAGAGATAGAAATTTTTGCTGATCAATTTTTAATGAATTAACTCGTAAGGCCGAAGCCTTAGGCTTTTCATAGCTTTTTATAAAGTCATGGTACTCAGAGCCTAATAAGCTTTCCATCTTTTTGGTAAAATCAATTGGTAGTTTGGTCATATTATCACCTTGTTTTACTTATTATAGCATACACTTCTCATAGCACATATTAATATCCACATATTGATATCAATGAACCAATGTTATATTTTAATATCAATATGTAGTGCTAGTCCAAAAGTTCATACCCATCATTATAAGGGCTATTGATAAATTAGTGTTGGAATGAACGTTCAATAGCCATTATGTATATGTTATTGAACTAGCCCATCATGTTAATATCATATATTATATGAGATTTTACATGCAATAAGTAGACAAAATCATGGCTTTTTGTTAAGATATGAAAGAATAGGGTTATAGTCTGAAAAATGAAAGATTTTGAATCTTGATTGTAATCTTACATAAGTTTGGAAGGTAAAATATAAGGAGGAAGTTTCATGAGTGTCACACTGGTTAAAGAGATATACAGGGATGCTGAGAAATTTAAGGATAAAATGGTTACACTTTCCGGATGGGTTAGGACAGTAAGGGCATCAAAAAGATTTGGATTTATTGAGTTAAACGATGGTAGTTTCTTTAAGAATATTCAGATAGTATACGAGGACAATTTGGACAACTTTAAAGAGATATCTAAATTTAATGTTGGGTCTGCTATTAGAGTAGAAGGACAACTGGTTCTAACCCCAGAGGCCAAGCAACCCTTTGAAGTAAAGGCAACTAAGGTAGTGCTAGAAGGTGGTTCTACTCCAGATTATCCTTTGCAGAAAAAGAGACATTCCTTTGAGTTTTTAAGGGAGATTGCTCACTTAAGGGCCAGAAGCAATACTTTCTCTGCAGTTTTTAGAGTGCGTTCAATAGCAGCTTATGCTATCCATAAGTTCTTTAATGAGAGGAATTTCGTTTATGTTCATACCCCTATTATTACTGGCAGTGATGCAGAAGGGGCAGGACAGATGTTTAAGGTTACCACTTTAGATGCAGACAACCTGGTGTTAGACGAGTCAGGCAAGGTGGATTATTCTCATGACTTCTTTGGCAAGAAAGTAAATCTAACAGTAAGTGGGCAGCTGGAAGGTGAAGCCTTTGCCCATGCCTTTAGAAATATATACACCTTTGGGCCCACCTTTAGGGCGGAAAATTCAAATACTCCAAGGCATGCCGCAGAGTTTTGGATGTTGGAGCCTGAGATGGCCTTTGCAGATTTAGACGATAATATGGCTTTAGCAGAGGACATGCTAAAATATATTATATCCTATGTTTTAGAAAATGCGCCTGAAGAGATGGAGTTCTTCAATAAGTTTATAGAAAAGGGACTTCTAGACAGACTCAATTTAATAGTAAATTCAGAATTTGGAAGGATTACCTATACAGAAGCCATCGATATTTTGCAAAAATCAGGGCAGCAATTTGAATTTCCTGTAGAGTGGGGCTGCGATTTACAGACTGAGCATGAGCGCTACCTATCGGAAAAGGTGTTTAAAAAGCCAGTATTTGTAACTGATTATCCTAAGGATATAAAGGCATTTTATATGAGGTTAAACGATGATGGTAAGACCGTGGCAGCCATGGATCTCTTGGTTCCTGGTGTAGGTGAAATTATAGGTGGCAGCCAGAGAGAAGAACGACTAGATGTATTAGAGATGCGCATGGATGAGTTAGGCATGAAAAAAGAAGATTACTGGTGGTATCTAGAGCTTAGAAAATATGGGGGAACTAAACATGCTGGATACGGACTAGGATTTGAAAGAGCAATTATGTATATGACTGGAATGAGCAACATCCGCGACGTAATTCCTTTCCCTAGAACTGTAAGATCAGCGGAATTTTAGGATATATGGTGATCTATAATTAACTGGTTACACTATATAGGTTATAGATGTTTGCAAATTGAAAATAAAAAGTAGAAAAGGTTATAATGAGATATTGATTGAAGGAAAAATGGATTATATAATCCATTTTTCCTTGTATATGCATATTAATGGAATAAAAATGAAATATATTTAATTATAGTAAGGAGATATAGAATTGGGAAACAATCCAGTAGTAGAACAGGTATTTGTACTATTTCTTACAATGATAGTAGGTATGATAGCAGCCAAGCAAAACATTATTGATGACCATGCAAGAAAAAAACTATCGGAGTTGCTTTTATACATTACCTCCCCCTTTTTAGTTATATCATCTTTTAATTTTAAGTTTTCATCGGATATGTTGGTAAACGCAGGAATAGTTTTTGCTTTCTCAATAGCAACTCACTTGTTTGCAGTATTTTTGGGGAAATTATTATTTGCTAAATATCCTTACGAAAAACAGAGTGTACTGAAATTTATATTGGTTTTTTCAAATTGTGGCTTTATGGGATTTCCTGTTTTGGAAGGCTTATTTGGGAAAACAGGAGTTTTTTATGGCTCTATTTATGTTGCTGTATTTAATATTTTCATTTGGACCTATGGAGTGATGCTATTTAGTAAAGGAAGTCGGCAAAGTTCTGTAATAAAAGCTTTGATAAACCCTGGTATTGTATCAGTGGTAATTGGTTTGTTTATTTTTTTATTTTCCATTGAACTTCCAAAGCCCCTTCTTCAAACCTTGGATATGGTTGGAAGCATGACGTCACCAATATCTATGCTTATAATAGGTGCTATATTAGCCAATACCAACTTAAAGGATGTCTTTACAGGTTTTGAAGTATATTATGGAACTGTACTCAGACTTATTATTATGCCTTTAATTGCCATTTTAGCTTTAACTCTAATGGGGACAGATAGGGAATTGCTTAGAATATGCGTGGTATTGGTAGCCATGCCTGCAGCAGCTAATACAGTCATATTTGCAGAAAAATATGAGGCTAACTCCCTATTAGCCTCCCGTTGTGTGGCATTATCCACTATTTTGTCAATTGTTACTATTCCTCTTATAATGATGTTTATATAAACAACTGCATATTGGAGCTAATGGCATCCCGTAAATAATCCTGGGCTGTAACTACTTGCAGCTCTGGAATGAGCTCCTCCTTCTTAAGTCCCATTATATCCATTGACAATTTACATCCAAAGAATGTCACTTTATTATCTCTTGCTTCCTGGATAAGATCTATAAGCCGGGGAGCATTTTTATTTTTCATCATATTAACAAGCATTTGTTTACCAAGGCCACCCATGTTCATTTTTGATAGAGGTAGGGTTTCTGGATCATCAGGTATGACGGAGCCAAATATTTTCTCATAGAAGCTTTTATCGTTTTCCAGACTTTTATCAGGCTGTCTCATTAAAAGCATGCCCCAAAAAGCAAAGAACATGGTAACATCTAAACCAATATCCTTGGCGCTATTTGCAAGAATAAAGCCGGCCAAAGCTTTATCATAGTCACTGCTAAACATAAGTAGGTTCACCTTTTTGTTCATTAACTAGATTTCCTCCTTTGTTGTCATCTTCTACTGTTGATGATTCAATATTTTCCTCCCCTGTTGTTATCTTGTCCGGAAAATAGGAAAGTATGAAAAAGAAGTAAATACTAGATCGGCCTGTATTTATCCCTATATTCATTTGGATTGAGGGCAATTTCCCAGAGTTTGTCTACCAGAATATCAATTTCCTCTTTGGTATTGTAGAGCCCAAAACTAACCCTAACCATACCAGCATAAGGGGATTTAAAAGTTTTAATTTGTTTTTGGATTTCCTCAGGTGATAGGCCTAAAAGTTTTTGTATATATGGGTGTGCACAAAAACAGCCACTGCGAACAGATATGGCCGCTTCATATGACAGGGCACTAGCAACCAAGCCATGGGGCAGATCCTTGATGTTAAAGCTAATAATAGCTACGCGATTATCTAAATTCTCAATATCACCATATATTTTTATATTTGGTATGCAAATCATCTTACTGATGGCATATTTGGTCAAAACTCTTTCATAAGCTTCTATATGATCCATACCTATAGAGGTTAAAATGTCTATGGCAGTGGATAAGGCTACCACACCCATGAGATTTGGGGTTCCAGCTTCCTCTTTATAAGGTGAATCTGCCCAGCAAACAAAGTCATGGGTAACTGCCTTAACCGTGCCTCCCCCTGTTAATTCTGGAGCTCCATACTTAAAAAACTCTTTTGGACCAATAAGAACACCTATGCCAAAGGGTGCATACATTTTATGGCCAGAGAAAGTTAAGAAGTCTATGTGTTCAGGTGAATAGAAAGGTTTCATATCTACGGGGACATGGGGTACTAATTGTGCTCCATCAACCAATAATTTGGCACCGTGACTATGCGTCATTTCCGCAATTTTATGTATGGGATTAATATATCCAGTTACATTGGAAGCGCCCGTTATAGCTACCAAGGCAACCTTGTCTCCATATTTTCGGAGCTTATTTTCCAGATCATCAAGCATGAGTCTACCCTTATTATC
>JAAYKZ010000250.1 GCA_012522165.1 Clostridiales bacterium | reverse complement strand
GTATATTTAAAGCTTCCTTGTGAATTATATTGTCCATATTTACGTTAACAGTAAAACTAAGATCTACAATATCATCTCCATTTTTTTTGTCAAGGATACCGTCATCATTGGAATCTTCCCATCCAGCCTCCTGCAGAATCTGTAGTGCTTTTTGTGGTTGATAATCATACATCCTTAGATCAGAATCATAATACCAGCTATCAGGAGGAATTGGTACATCAACTGATTGGGCACAACTAGCATAAACTCTGGATATAATATCCTTTCTATCTATTGCATAAGCAATGGCTTGTCTTACTTTACTATCTCCCAAAACACCAGGAGATTTATGATTTATTCCCATATATACAAAATAATGGGTCAAATATCTAAATATTTGTCCCTGTCGGCTCATTCTATAAAAGTCTGCATATACTACATGAGTATCAACTAAATCCACTTCACCGTTTTTAAAAGCTTCCAGAGCCTCCTCATTATCCTTATATATTTTAGCAATGATGGAATCTATATAGGGCTTTTCTGAATTCCACCAGGCGTCATTTCTTACTAGTTTTATTTCTCCATCCACTTCTAAATTGCCTGATTCTACCCTATAAGGGCCTGTCCCTACTAATAAGCTTATGTCTTTCACATTATGACTTTCTTGATCCTCCCTTGCAGGCAAAATAGGAAAGGTTAATGCTTCCATCAAAGTCCTACCTGCTGGCTCGTTTAATATAATTGTAACTGCATAGGGATTATTTATAACATACTCCATCCGAGCAATACTTCTACCTTCAAAGAGCCTTCTGGCATAAATAGAATTGCTAGAATTATTGGAATTGTCCTCTTCTTCCATGCTCTGCATATCATTAAACAATAAATCAAAAGTATATTTTACATCTTGAGCTGTCAACTCACTACCATCATGCCATTTAACTCCCTTTTTCAACTCTATCTGCCATATCTTGCCTTCATCTAGCACTTCCCAGGACTCGGCTAAAACAGGCCTTAAATTTAAGTTTTCATCATATGTGAAAAGTCCCTCATAGATAAGTCCTGATAGGTTAATAAAATCCTTTGACTTAGTAAAAAGTGGATGTATATTATCTGGCAGAGCAACAGCTACCCTTAATTGTCCTCCTTTAGTTGGAACTTGAGATTGATCAAATAGATCCTCTTCATTTTCTACAGGTTGAAGACTTTCATCTTGAACCTCCGGCAAGATATTTGATACACTACATCCTGTAAATGTCAATAGCATTAATATTATAATAAGTTTATATAACACTTTGCGCATCATGTCGGGTATTCCCTTCCCATTCAGATTTTATAGAGTTTCTTATATTGTTTATAGGCTTTTTGAACTCGTTCTATATACTCACTTGTCTCTTTAATAGGAATATTTTTTAAAGTTTTACCGTCATCGCTATATCTATCATCCTTTAGCCACTTTATCACATTGTCCATTCCGCCATTATATGAAGCCAGGGCAAGTTCTACATCTCCATCAAATACTCTCAAAAGATAGGCCAAATACCAGCATCCAAACATTATATTGGTTTTAGGGTCGTACAGCATATCATCATCATAATGACTTAATCCCACTTGTTCCGCTATCCATTGCCCTGTTCTAGGGATAATTTGCATTAAGCCACGGGCATTCTTATTAGATGTGGCATCAGATTTAAATTTACTTTCCACCCAAATAATACTCATCACTAGATGAGGATCTAAGTCATATTCCAAAGAATACCTAATCACTTCGTTTTTATACTTCAAAGGATAGATTTTTCTTTGTACATATGGTGATTGAATAAACCAGGTTAATAATAAAAGTCCTATAAAAAACCCTAGTATTAACCAGGGTAAAAATTTTCGCGTCATGATTCCTATTGTCTCCTCACTGGCTATT
>JAAYKZ010000249.1 GCA_012522165.1 Clostridiales bacterium | reverse complement strand
CCCCTGTGGTAATTATTATATCTACTCTATCCACAGCAATTTCTAAGGCTTTTTTAAGACGTTTACTATTATCTCCAACTACTGTATGATAAAAGACGTTAATACCTAACTGGGAAAGCTTTTGTGATATATATTGGGCATCTGTATTGGATATTTGGCCTAACAAGAGTTCGCTTCCTACACCAATTATTTCAGCATCCACTATAATTAACCTCCTTACAAGTTAAGTATTGATTATGTTAATCTCCTGTATAATGATGTTGGTTATATTTATACAGTTTCTCTTAACACATTTCGGTTCTTATATATGTAATCTATACCAGATAATATGGTTACTATAGTTGCTAAATATATAGAAATAGTATCAAAAGGAAAGTCTATCAGCTCAAAAGGAAAGTTGTTAAGGAGTATAGAAACTATTGATACAATTTGTATTATAGTTTTAACTTTGCCCAACCAACTGGCAGCAATGACAATTCCTTTGGATGCAGCTATAACTCGGAAACCGGTGACAATAAACTCGCGACTAATTATTATTATTGCTACTACAGAAGAAATCCGTCCCATTTCTACTAATATTACCAGAGCAGAGGTAATTAACAGTTTATCTGCCAATGGATCCAAAAATTTGCCTAAATTGGTAATCTCATTTCTTTTTCGAGCTATATAGCCGTCCATACTATCGGTACTAGCAGCTAAAAGAAAAATAAAAGCTGCTACATAATTACTGTAAGGAAAATTGCTTAACAAGCAAAGGATAAATAATGGAATTATAAATATCCTAGTAAAAGTAATTCTATTTGCTAAATTCATAGTGATCCCCCAATAAATCATAATCATAAGCCTTTGTAATTTTTACTGGCACAAAATCACCTGGTTTTAAAGCCTTTTCACTAAGCACATAAACATGACCATCTATCTCAGGTGCCTGTCCATAATGACGGCCTATATAAATACCCGGTGAATCCTCTCCCTCAATTAATACATCCAATATTTTGTCAACAAATTTCCTATTGAATCTCTTGGAAATTTTTCGCTGTATAGCCATTAGCATATTCTTCCGCTTAATTTTCGTTGCATCATCAACCTGGTCTAAAAATCCAGCTGCAGGTGTCCCTTCTTCCCTAGAATAAGCAAATACTCCAGCATGATTGAAAGGCCAATTCTCTATGAATTCTTTAAGTTCCTCGAACTCGTCCCGTCCTTCTCCCGGAAAACCCACAATGTAAGTAGTCCTTAAAATAACCTCAGGTACTTTTTTTCTAATTTTATCTATTAATAGTTGTGCTTGCAACTTGGAAAAATGTCTATTCATCCTATTTATTATATTGGGATTTACATGTTGAAGAGGAATATCTAAATACTTGCATATTTTGCTCTCCTCAGCCATTAAATCCAATAGCTCGTCGGTTATTCTGTCAGGATAGCAATACAAAAGCCGGATCCATCTTAACTCATCTATCTTGCACAACTCCTTCAATAGGCTGACAAGATTGGTGCCATCGTGTAAATCCTGGCCGTACCTGGTAGTATCTTGGGCAATAACAATTAATTCTTTGACCCCTTTTTTTGCCTAACCCTTTGCTTCTTCTATAAGACTGGACATTGTCCGACTTTTATAGCTTCCCCTTATATAAGGAATAGCACAGTAGGAACAGCGATTATCGCACCCTTCAGCAATTTTTAAATAAGCAGTTCCTGGAAGAGTAGTAAGTATTCTGTAGGGATCCTGTTCCAATGTTTCCCAATAGCCAAGGGAATCTCCCATATATTCTTTTCTACTTTTTTCCTCTAATACCTCTAATATATCGGTATATCTTGAAGTCCCTACAACACTATCAATCTCGGGTATCTCCTTTAATAATTCATTACCATAGCGTTGTGCCAGGCAGCCTGTAACAATAAGCTTTTGACATTTACCCTGTTTTTTATAAAGAGCCTGTTCTAAAATTGTATCTATAGCTTCTTGTTTTGCAGATTCTATAAATCCGCAGGTATTTATTATAATTATGTCTGCATCCTCGGAGCGATTGACAATCTCATATCCCCCTCTGTCAATAAGCCCCAACATAATCTCTGAGTCTACTTGATTTTTTGAACATCCTAAGGATATCATACCTACTTTTAGTTTGCTCAAATTCCCCATACCTGATCTTCTCCCTTATTCTCTATATAATTCCTCAAACTCTTCTCTAGTTATTAGTACTTTCCTTGGTTTGCTTCCTTCAAATCCACTTACAATACCTCTTGCTTCCATTTCATCAATCATACGGGCAGCCCTTGCATAACCTACTCTCAACCGCCTTTGCAGCATGGATATAGAGGCTTGTCCTGCATCTATAACTATCTCAATGGCTTCGGGCAGAAGTTCATCGCAATCATCATCAATCTGTTCTTCCTTATCTACAGCAATTTCTTCAATCACATCCATATCATAGGATGGTGTTTGGTAAGAATCCTTAATATGACTTACTACGGCATCTACCTCATGTTCTGATACAAAGCAACCTTGAACCCTAATAGGTTTACTTGCGCCAACTGGATAAAATATCATATCTCCCCTGCCCAGTAATTTTTCAGCTCCTCCCATATCCAATATGGCCCTGGAATCACCGTGGGATGAAACAGCAAAAGCGATTCTAGAAGGTATATTGGCCTTAATAAGACCTGTAATAACATCTACTGATGGACGTTGAGTAGCAATAACTAGATGAATTCCAGCTGCTCTTGCCATCTGTGCTAACCTGCAGATGGCATCTTCCACATCACCTGGTGCCACCATCATTAAATCTGCCAATTCATCAACTATAACGATAATTTGAGGTAATTTTTTATCTTCAGGTTCTTTTATTTTCTCGTTATAGCTATGTAGATCCTTAACACCTTTATCAGCAAATAACTTGTATCTGCTAGTCATTTCCTGTACAGCCCAATTTAAAGCACCTGCCGCCTTTTTGGGATCTGTAACTACAGGTATCAGCAAGTGAGGAATTCCATTGAAATGGTTTAATTCTACTACCTTTGGATCAATTAGTATTAATTTTACATCTTCCGGAGAAGCCTTATATAGAATACTAACTATGAGACTATTTATACATACGCTCTTTCCTGAACCTGTAGCACCCGCTACTAGCAGATGAGGCATCTTGGCAATATCTGCTACAATGGCTTTGCCAGCAATATCCTTGCCTAAAGCAAAACTCAACTTAGACGGATGCTTTAGGAAGACATTAGATTCCAGTACTTCCCGAATCAAAACTGGGGATATATTTTTATTAGGCACTTCAACCCCTACTGCTGCTTTGCCCGGTATAGGAGCCTCTATTCTTATACCAGAAGCAGCAAGATTTAAGGCAATATCATCGGCAAGATTAACTATTCTACTTACCTTTACCCCTGGTGCTGGTTGCAGCTCGTACCTGGTTATAGCAGGCCCTCTGCTTACCTGAAGCACCTTGGCAGAAATTCCAAAGCTGGCCAAGGTGTCCTCTAATAATTTTGCGTTACTCTTTAGTTTAGAACTGCTAATCTTTGACTCCTTGGAATTATCAGGTTTCTTCAATAATTCTATAGGAGGAAAAGAATAGCTTATGGAATCTGTTGTTTTATTTGATATAGGGATATCTATAGCTTCGACCTTATCATCTTTAGTTGATGGCAAATATGGTTTCTTTTTACTTTTTTCTTCTTTATCACCTTGACTATTGAACTCAATGATTTTTATATCAGTTTCTGCTTCATCTAGCTTGCTTTTTTGATCATAGCCTTCAAAAGCATCCTTTAAGGGAATAGGGTCAACTTCCTCTTTACTAAATGAGTCAATCTCAATGGTTTCACCTTCAAAAACCTTGGTTTTTGCTTCTTCTTCATCTATCCTATCGGCCTCATTGGCTTTTGTTTTACGCTTTACATAAATTCTCTCCTTAACGTTGCTATATAAATCAGTGCCCAATTGTTTTAGTGAGAGATTAGTTAACAACAAAATATCTATAATAAGCAAAGTGATTAGAAACAAAAAACTACCCAAGTATCCAAACAGCTTGTATATAAGATAAACCATAGGAGAAAAGAGAGCACCTGTGCCACGAATATCAATACCTTTATTATAGGAATCTATGATAAAAGACCAAAGCCGTGCATTATCTAATTCATTTATGTAAAAAAGATGAACTAACTGAAAGACAAGAATAATAGAGAACAATGTTAATCCCAATTTGGCCTTATTAACATTCTTGTAATGTGCCATAATGGTCAATATACCCATAAAAACAATAAATAAGGGCATAAGATAAGCAATTACACCGAACAAACCCTTTAGAATTCTATCAAAATATATCCCAACTATACCTGCAGAAGAAGTATAAATGCTAAGTAGTGCAAAAAGACCCAATCCAATAATAAAAACTCCTATATACTCATTTTTCCTGCTCTGCTTTCTCTTTCTCTTAGTTTTAGGTTTTTTTGATTTAGCCACCTTTTTGGCCATGGTACCACCTCAGTTATATATCATTGTTCTGCCTTACCACAAAAGGGAACAAGCACAGCTGTTTCTGTGCTTGTGATAATGGTAGGCTAATGTATCACTAGAGAGTATATAACAATCAATATACCTACTCCCCAACAATAGTATGAAAAATAATGTAATTTCCTTTTGTTTATTAAGCTTACCAAAAACTTAATAGCAAAAAACCCAGAAACAGCTGCTACAACAAATCCTATAAACATAGGCAATCCATCTGTAAATAATTGCCCCTGCTCTAAAACCTTTTTCCCTTCTAATAAAGCTGCACCTAAAATAGCAGGGATAGATAAAAGGAAAGAAAACTTGGTTGCAAGCTCCATACTAAATCCTCTTAACATACCACCAAAAATAGTAGAGCCTGACCTAGAAATTCCTGGAGTAATAGCCATACCTTGTATCAATCCTACAGTTATTGCATCTAATACCGAAATGTCTTTTGCCTGTTTTCTGCCCCTTCTTATTCTGTTGGATATCCATAAAAAAGTACCAGTTATAAGCAAGGTAAAGCCAACCACCTTAATAGATGAAAAGGCTTTTTCAAATATATCATTAAAGATAAGCCCAATAAGAGCTGTTGGTATAGTAGCGATTATTATCATAATCATCATTGTTCTATAGCCATTATTGCTTTTATATTTAGGCTTTCTTATTCCTAATAGTTCTCCTATCCATAGAAAAAATTCTTTTACCATTCCCAAAATATCATGCCAATAAAAGACAAATACTGCTACTAAAGTTCCCAAGTGGAGAGCTACATCTACTGCCAGGCTAGCTCCGGGTATAGCCAAAATTTGTTGAAAGGCTACTAAATGGCCAGAACTGCTGATAGGCAAGAATTCTGTCAGTCCTTGAATTAATCCTAGTAGAATTGCATGAAAAATACTCAAAACCCTAACCCCTTTCAAAGTAAATAGATAAAATGGCCTCAATCAATTATATCACCTTTACTCTAACCTTACCACCGATTTTGGGGAAAAAGATTATCAATCTGATAACTTAATCTTATTCTAGTACCAGGCTGTAACCAAGGCTGTAAATAATCTTGGACATTGGTTGAGTAGACTCTTTGAATCTCATAAATATCCTCTTCTATCAGTTTGGCCTCCACTTTAATATTATTTATCTCTATAATTTTACTATTTTTTCCCTTGCCTTCTTCTTGTTGACTTTGAAAAATGGTTTCTACAGGAATAATTGAATAAATGACCACTACTTCCCCTCCTCTTTTCCAATAGAAATCAGTTCCCTTAATTTCTTTATAGCATCATATAAACCTCCTACTTCATCTATTAGTCCATGCTCTACAGCTTCCTCACCTACCAAAACCGTTCCTACATCATTGGCCAGCTCTCCAGTTCTAAGCATAAGTTCATTAAATTTTTCCTTTGAAATTTTACAATGCCTCGTAACAAAATTGACAACTCTTTCCTGCATTTTATTGAAATACTCATAGGTTTGAGGAACACCTATTATAACTCCAGTCATCCGAATTGGATGTATTGTCATAGTAGCAGTGGATGCAATAAAAGAATAATCGGCACATACAGATAGAGGAACTCCTATACTATGTCCTCCCCCTAAAACTAAAGAAACCGATGGTTTTGACATGGTGCTTATCATCTCTGCAATGGCCAGTCCAGCTTCTACATCCCCTCCTACTGTGTTTAATATCAATATTATTCCTTCTATATCCTTACTCTCTTCAATAGCCACTAATTGAGGAATAAGGTGTTCATATTTAGTTGTTTTATTCTGCGGTGGCAAGACCATATGTCCCTCTATTTGGCCTATTATTGTAAGGCAATGAATATTGCTGGGAGGAGGTCCTGGAACGTTAATAGTTCCATAATCCTTTATGTTTTCACCAGCTTTTCCTTTGCTTTGAATATCCTCCTGATCACTAATATTTTTTTTGTTTTCAATTACTATCATGGCTATCACCTATTTCTTCTTATTTTCATTATTGTATTTTTATTATTGTTCCCCTATATAAAAAAATACCTCCAAGTAGATAATCTAAATTTAATTAGATGTCTACTTTGGAAGTATTGTTTTACAAAGAGTGCTTTTGCTACATAGAACTAACATTAAGGATTTCCTCTTTATCATCAGACTTATCTTCATCATTATGAAGCTGAATCAATTCTTTTGAAGTTAGATAATTAATCTCTGATTGAAAAGACTCCATAAGAGAATAGGCCTCTTTTTGAAATTCAAGTAACTGTCTAATGATTTCCCTTTCCCTAATCTTCCATTTTTCCTGTTCTTGCTTTATCTTATATTTTTCCATGTCTACTCTACGATAACATTCCTTCATTATTGATTGAGCACTTTCCTCAGCCTTAACTAGGGCTTTAGATATAAATTTTTCTCGTTCTTCATAGTCAGATAGTCTTTCCTCATATTCTATTAGTTTTGACTTTAGATCCCTGTTTTCTTGGCTTAACTCCAGCATTCTATCTTTTTTCTTAGAAAGTTCTCTTTCATAATCCTTTCTAAGACTCAATATATATCCATTCACTTGTTTTCTATTATATCCAAAAAGTGACGCCTTAAATAATCTCTTCATTTGTAAGCTGGCTCCTCCTCTAGAATTTATAATATATACTTAACCTACATATACTATACCATGGCTATAATTTATATTGTGTAGAACAGTGATGTCGAAGACCTACTATTAATAGCCTTTTTTATCATTTTTATATTTTCTTTAGTAGAATTGTAACCTCGATCTATACATTCTATAATCTTTTTTGCATCTCTTGCTGCAACATCATATATTCCAGGCCTTAATATATAATCCGCACCATGGCTTTTTAAAGAAGTAATCTGATATGCCATAATATCCAAGGACTGGCTTCCTATCTCAATTATATTATCAATATCCCTTCGAAGCTGACCATTATATCCTAAATCTACCCCTATTACTTTTTTAGCACCCATTTTCTTCAGAATATCAATAGGAAGATTATCTGTAACTCCTCCATCCACTAAGCGCCTTCCATCAACAATGGCTGGTTTAAAAACAACAGGAATAGCTATACTTGCCCTTATAGCTTTATATAGGGGTGCATCATTAATATATATGGTTTTATCCTCTTCTGTAGGAGTATATTTTATTTTATTTACAAACATAACAGTCCTGGCTTTATTTATATCCACTGCTGGTATAGCTAAAGGCGTTTTAATATCCTTTATATTAATATCATTGGTTAAGTTCTTTAAATACTTTTCTATTGCTTTGCCCTTGATTATTCCATCTATGCGTGGT
>JAAYKZ010000248.1 GCA_012522165.1 Clostridiales bacterium | reverse complement strand
GCCTTGATTTATGCATCGGTATTGATAATCTTCCGTAAGCCTTTGATTGATTTTTTTAATATAGGAGAGCCGGATATTGAAAACAATGCAATCACCTATTTGGTAATAATTTCATTTGGAATGGTGTTTTATTTTATTAACCCTGTCTTTTCTGCAATTTTTAATGGTTATGGGGAAAGCAGGATCCCGTTTATTATAAATTCATCGGGATTAATCATAAATATGATTTTAGATCCGCTAATGATTTTAGGTATAGGACCTTTTCCAAGATTAGAGGTTGCCGGTGCGGCTTTGGCAACAATAATCGCCCAGTTTTGTGTAACTGTTATATTTATTATTAAAGCCCAAAGAACAAAAGAATTATTTACTGATCTTAAACTTTTTAAAATTCCTGACATGGATCGGATAAAAGCCATTGTCAAGTTAGGATTCCCTGCAGGTCTTCAAAGTGGAATGTTCACAATATTTGCAATGTCTATTACAAGGATAATTGCCCAATGGGGACCCATACCAATAGCAGTACAAAAAGTAGGTTCTCAAATAGAAGCCATATCCTGGATGACCGCAGGAGGATTTCAAACAGCAATGAGTACTCTGGTGGGTCAAAACTATGGAGCTAAAAAGTGGCCCAGAGTTGTTAAGAGTTATATTGTCGGGATGTCTGTTATGTCCGTAATCGGATTACTGGCTACCGGACTATTGGTTTTTGCCGCAAGGCCATTATTCTCTATATTCATTGATGAAGAAGAAACCATTAGACATGGAATCGTGTATTTACGGATATTAGGGATTTCACAGCTTTTTATGTGCCTGGAATCAACCACGGCAGGAGCTTTTAACGGACTGGGAAAAACTATCCCCCCGTCGATAGTAGGGATAAGCTTTAACGCTTTAAGAATACCGGCCGCCCTTATACTATCAGCCACCAGTCTCGGACTTAACGGGGTATGGTGGGCTGTAAGCATTTCAAGTATCTTTAAGGGTACGGTGTTAACCACGTGGTTTATACTAATGCTTAATAGGAATCCTGAAACAAAGGGATTAAGTATAGCGAGCCGTGATTTACCGAATACATGACTCTAAATTACCTGTGCTTTTCATGTGTTATGCTAAGAACAGAAGAGAAGCGCAGGAAGGAGGCATGTTGTTATGGGAAAAATTGCAGTATATAGAAGGGTTTCATCGGCACGACAGGCTGCAGATGATGCTTATTCCTTGGATGTGCAAAAAGAGAGATGCATTTTTCTTTTAAAAAGCAAAGGATATAATGATGCAGATATTGATTTCTATTGTGATGCTGGAATATCTGGAACAACTATACTAGAGAGAGACCAATTAAAAGAACAGTTGGATAAGCTAGAAAGAAGGCAATATGATGGTATATGCTGCTATGATTTAAGCCGCATCAGTAGAAGTATCAGCCATACACTTCAGATTTTCAAACTATTGAAGGAAAATAATTTAAGGCTTTACACCTGTGATGGCGCTTTCAATGGGGATATAAATGGGCAAAATGCAAAAATTATGGTGAGTATATACAGCATGCTCAATGAATTATTTATCGACCAACTTAGGGAAAGGGTAATTGACGGTATGAGCAAATCTGTAGAAGCGGGGAATTATTTTGGAGGGCCACCTCCCTATGGGTACAAATATGAGTATTTCTCAGTAAAGCAAGAAAATAACTTTCAAGAAAATCAAAACAGCAAAACAAAGAAAAAAGATATAAAGAAGAGGCTTATTATAAATGAAGAAGAAAAACCTATAGTGGAATTGATTTTTACTTTATTTGTTAGAGAAAAGTATAGTATAAAAAATGTAGCCCAATACTTAAATTTACATGGTTATAAAACAAGAGCG
>JAAYKZ010000247.1 GCA_012522165.1 Clostridiales bacterium | reverse complement strand
AATCAATATAGTATTTACTTATCAATAGCCATTATGGACAATTAATGGCAACTTTTGAACTAGCACAGTGGGTTAAATTATAAAAAAGTTAAAATATAAAAAATTTATGGAGGGAGAATAATGAGTAAGAAAATTTTGTTTACTATTACTGCTATAGTTCTATCCTTAGCATTATTAGCTGGTTGTGCTACTGGCAGCCAGAAAAACCAAAATGAGTCTTCAAGTGAGAATTCTGCCGAACATCAAAACAATCAAAACTCTTCCGATGAGAACACCGCTGATAATCAAAGTGAAAATGAATCTTCAGGAGAGAGCACTGTTATAAAAATTGGAGCAACTCCTGCTCCTCATGCAGAAATTCTCAAAAAGGCAGCTGAAATTTTAGAATCTAAAGGGTATACTCTGGACATTGTAGAATTCACTGATTATGTTCAACCTAACATTGCAGTTAATGATGGGGCATTAGATGCAAATTATTTCCAGCATCAACCATATCTTGATGCTTTTAATGAAGAAAAAGGCACAGATTTGGTATCAGTTGCTGTAATTCACTATGAGCCCTTTGGTATATACGCCGGAAAAACAGACTCTTTAGATAACCTAAGGGAAGGAGCTACTGTAGCAGTTCCTAATGACACTACCAATGAAGCAAGAGCTTTGCTGTTACTTGAAGCACAAGGATTAATTAAACTAAAAGAAGATGCGGGACTGAAAGCAACTGTGAATGATATTGTTGAAAATCCAAAAAATTTAGAGATTATAGAAATAGAAGCTGCTCAAATTCCTCATTCCCTACAGGACGTTGATATTGCTGTTATCAACGGTAACTATGCTATTGAAGCAGGATTAAGTGTAGGAAAAGATGCCTTAGCAACTGAGGATGCTGATTCTATCGGTGCCACAACCTATGGCAACGTAGTAGCAGTGAAAAAGGGTAATGAAGATAAGGAGGCTATAAAAGCCCTTGTGGAAGTATTAAAAAGCGATGAAATTAAACAGTTTATAGAAAATAATTATGAGGGAGCAGTAGTACCTCTAAACTAAGGATTATGATAAAAATTGAGAAAGGGCAAGGAAATATAACTCCTTGCCCTTTTAATGTTCTGCTATATTTTTATTTCATCTAATTTATCTAGCCAGTTTGAAGCTTCCTCAATTGCAGTTTTCATACTGGAGGGAGCAGGCCCCCCTGGTATATTTCTATTGTTAACGCAAGTTTCTAAAGATATAGCATGGAATATATCTTCTTCAAATATAGGAGAAAATTTTCTGTATTCATCTAGGGATAGATCTAATAAAGATTTATCTTCTTTTATACAATAAATAACTAGTTTTCCCACTACTTCGTGGGCACTTCTAAATGGAAGTCCTTTTTTTACTAAATAATCAGCAGCATCGGTAGCATTGGTAAAGCCTTTAGAAGCTTGTTCATACATTTTTTCCTTGTTAAAGCTAGTAGATTTTATCATTTGTGTAAAAATATCTACGCATTTTATTACAGTATCTATACTATCAAAAAGAGCTTCCTTGTCTTCTTGCATATCTTTGTTATAAGCAAGAGGCAGGGATTTCATAACAGTTAGGATAGTAATTAGATTTCCGTATACCCGTCCAGTCTTACCTCTAATCAGCTCAGCAACGTCAGGATTTTTCTTTTGTGGCATGATACTGCTTCCAGTACTATATGCATCATCCATTTCCACAAATTGAAACTCATGGCTGGCCCATATTATAAGTTCTTCGCAAAAACGGCTAAGATGCATCATAATTATAGAGCAACAAGATATAAATTCTATAATAAAATCCCTATCACTAACTGCATCAAGACTATTTCTGGTAATTGATGAGAAACCTAACTCTTTAGCTACCCAGTTCCTATCCAAAGGATAGGTGGTAGCGGCTAAAGCTCCTGAGCCTAGTGGCATTGAATCCACCCGTTTTTTACAGTCTCTCAATCTCTCGATATCACGCCTAAACATCTCAAAATAGGCCATTAGATGATGAGACAAAGTTATAGGCTGGGCTTTTTGAAGGTGAGTATAGCCAGGCATAATGGTTAATATATGTTCCTGAGCTAATCCCACCAAAGTTTTTTCTAAGTTAAGTAGAAGACTTGTTATTTGGTCTATTTTCTCTTTTGTATACATACGAACATCCAAAGCAACCTGGTCATTTCTACTTCGCCCAGTGTGTAATTTTTTGCCCACATCGCCAATCTTTTGAATCAATATTTTTTCTATATTCATATGTATATCCTCATTGGATATACTAAATTTTACTTTTCCCTTTTCAATATCCTGTAATATTTCCTCTAAGCCTGATACTATTTTTTCAGCTTCTTCTTTGGAGATTATGCTCTGTTTACCTAGCATTTGCGCATGGGCAATGCTTCCTAATATATCTTGTTTATATAACCTATAGTCAAAATGGATAGATGAATGAAAATCATCTACTTCCTTGGCAGTTTGTTTTTCAAACCGCCCTCCCCATAGTTTCATAGTCAACCCTTCCTTTTTTCTTTCATTAATGCTCGTATTGTTAGAGGCAGGCCAAATAGATTAATAAAACCTTCTGCATCTTTTTGATTGTATACATTATCTTCACCAAATGTAGCAAATTCCTCACTGTATAGGGAATAGGGAGACTTAACACCAGCAGGTATACAATTACCTTTGTATAATTTAAGTCTTACAGTACCAGTAACTGTTTTTTGAGTATTGTCCACAAAGGCGGATAAGGCTTCCCTAAGAGGAGTATACCAGTTACCATCATATACCAACTCAGCAAATTTTATTGCTACTTGCTGTTTATATTGGTAAGTAGCACGATCTAAGGTGATGCTTTCTAACTCATGGTGGGCAGCATATAGTATAGTTCCTCCTGGAGTTTCATATACACCTCTAGATTTCATGCCTACTAAGCGATTTTCTACCATGTCTACTATCCCAATACCATGTTTAGCACCGATTTCATTAAGAGTTTCTATAAGCTCTACAGGTTTATATTTTTGCCCGTTTACGGCAACGGGAATTCCTCCTTCAAATTCTATTTCAACATATTCCGGTTTATTAGGCGCTAGATGTGGGGGAGTGCATATGAGATATACATTGTCCTGTGCTTCATTCCACGGATCTTCTAAGTTCCCACCCTCATGACTCAAATGCCATAGATTCCTATCCATGCTGTATGGATGTTCTTTAGTAACCGGTATGGGAATATTTCGCTCTTTTGCATAGTCAATTGCGTCTTCACGAGATTTAATTTCCCAAATCCGCCAAGGGGCGATAATCTTTAGATGAGGATTTAGGGCTTTTATAGTTAGTTCAAAACGAACCTGGTCGTTGCCCTTACCCGTTGCTCCGTGGGCAATAGCTGTTGCTCCTTCCTTTTCGGCTATTTCTACTAGTCGTTTAGCAATTACGGGACGTGCCATGGAGGTGCCAAGTAGATATTTACCTTCGTATACTGCACCAGCTTTTAAAGTAGGAAAAATGAAATCTGTAACAAATTCCTCTTTTAAATCTTCTATATAAATTTTACTAGCTCCACTATTAATAGCCTTTTCTTTTAAAGGAGCTAGTTCCTCGCCTTGGCCAACATCGCCTGCTACGGCAATAACTTCATAATCGTAATTTTCTTTTAGCCAAGGTATAATTATGGATGTATCCAATCCACCTGAATATGCAAGAACTACTT
>JAAYKZ010000246.1 GCA_012522165.1 Clostridiales bacterium | reverse complement strand
TGAAAAGCAAATGAGCTCAGCAGACAATGCTCACAAGAATCTTTATGAAAATCTAAAAAGCTTCATTAAAGACTTTAGTTCAGATTTCGATGAGATCAAGCTAATATCAGATCAATTATCAGGATTTATTGAAGTCATGATGGAATCATCTGAAAATCTTCAAATGGCAACAGAGTTCATTTCAAAAGGCGCACAGAATCAAGCAAATGACATTAATACTTGTCGACAAATTGCTGATATGCTATCAAATAAAATTTCCATGATGAGTGAAAAATTTAATAATTTAATTGAAATGGCACACGATATGAGTAATGTAAGCTCCCACGGCCAATCAGCAATTCTCAACCTCTCTGAACAACAAACTAAAAACTATGAAATGAACGAATTGGTTACAACTGAAATATATAAATTGTTAGATAAGACAAAAACCATTGACGAAATAACAGCTATATTATTTAACATAGCTAAAAGAACAAACCTGCTAGCACTAAATGCATCCATCGAAGCATCAAGGGCAGGAGATGCTGGAAGAGGATTTGCTGTGGTAGCTGAAGAAATAAGACAATTGTCTGAAAACAGTAGGGAAGCAAGTAAAACTATTAATGATAATATTAATGAAATAACAACTCAACTTAGCAATTTAGAACAGGCAATGGAAAGTTCAAAAGAAACCTTTGAAAATCAAACCCAAGCAGTAAATGATGTAATAAACGCCTTTGAACGTATTAATTCCTATATAGATAACTATCTCTCAAGTCAACAAGATCTAAACCAAGATGTAGTAGAACTTTTAAAAGAAAAAGATCACTTGATTACTGCATTTGACAGTATAGCTAATATTGTAGAAGAATCATCAGCTACAACTCAGGAAGTAGCATCCTTAACCATGGAACAAAATAATGCTGTCAATATAATATATAAAATGTCTCAGAATTTGCATGAGAAGGTTGCCAATATAGAAAACAACACTAAAAATATAAAGATTGACAGGCAGCAAGTTAAACAGAAAAATATTGCAATGATCTTCGATATTGACTCTCCTTTCTGGGGACCTACCATGAGGGAAGCAACAAAAACAGCAAATGCATTTAACTTTAACCTTGAATTCTTTGCCCCTAAGACAAGGGAAAAAGCCGCAGAGGACATGTTGATAGCCCTAAAAGACTTTGTGGCAAGAGATTTCGATGCCATTATTATAAGTCCCATTGATACTCTTGAAATACGCCAGGTTCTTAAAGATGCAGCCTCAAAAGGGGTTAAAATCATATTTATCAATTCCGCCCTTGATGATGTACCCTATGAAGCACTTATTGAAACTAACGGATATGAATTTGGTAAAAATGCTGCAAAAACTGCTAAGAAAATCCTCAATAACCAGGGAAGCGTATTAGTTGGTGTTTGGTCAGATTTAAGAATTAATTCTATTGATCAACGTGTAAATGGTTTTGTGGATGAACTTGAAAATAATTCTGACATAACTGTCTATAAGCGAGACATTCTCAGCACCCCAACAGAGGAACAGCTGCATGAAATTGCTGAGTTTATACATACATCTGATATTAAGTTGGTATTCTCTACCGATGCCAATTGGAGTGTTGCGTACGGAGAGTATATTAAGAGATATAACCCTGACTTTGAAGTACTAACAGTGGACCTATTCCAAGAAATTGCCGATCTTATTAAATCCGGTAACATAAGAGCTTCTATTGCTCAGCGTGCTTTCTCTTGGGGAACCATGGCTTTAGAGTTTCTCATAGATATTTTCCAGGACAAGCCTGTAGTGAAATATACTGATACTGGAACCTATGAAGTCAATGCAAACAATATCTCAATATATGAAAGAAGATTGTAAGATTTGACATTGAATTTTAATAAAAATATATTGCTTTTGTTATGGGATTAAACTGATATATAGTATATAATGTTCTTATTCTATACGGACTCTATACGGAAGGTTGGTTAAACTTATGATTAAAGCCCTAAAATCGAAATCTCTACTCTTTTATTTTATTATTTCTCTTTTTTTCTATGAGATAGTGCTAAAATTATCTATTTCACAGCCAATTTCCCAAGAAAGCATATTCTATATTATAATGTTTAGTATATCTTTGTCCATTTTATTCTTTTTTGTAGCTACATTATTTGACGGCAAGGATGTATTTGTATTAACCCTTATTCTATTGCTTGCGTTATCCGTAATTTTTTGTAGCCAGATGATATATTATAGATTCTTTAAAACTTATTACACTGTGTTCTCAGCTACCCAAGGTGGTCAAGTATTGGAATTTTGGAAGGATATATTGTTTATCCTTAAAAAAAGCTGGTTTTGGATAGTTTTGTTTTTCCTGCCTCCTATCTTGGCTTTAATATTGAAAAACAGACTCTTGTTTTGTCAACGACCAAAACTTGTGGGCTTTGTTTTATTGTTGGTTCTATTAGTTTTCTTCCATGGCTTCGCTATAGTGGATATTTATTTTGGTGACAGAGGATCTAATTCTCCCTATAACCTATACACTAGCCCTGGAAACCCCTTTTTATCAGCTGATAAGTTGGGGCTGTTAACTGCCATGCGCCTTGATGCACAAAGGCTGATTTTTGGCGATGATTTTTCTGTTTTGCCTAAACCTTCAAATGATGACGTTATTAATCCTATTGCAGAGGATAAAGATGTTTATAATCCAAATGTTCCCGATACACCATCAGATTCTATAGACCAAGACGAAACAGATGATCAAACTAATGACGAAATAGAAGAGAATATTATACGTGAACCAAATATATTAGATATAGATTTTGATAAACTTATAAATAATGAACAAGATGAAAAAGTCAAGGATATGCATCGCTACTTTAGCAGTCTAAGCACAACATACAAGAATGAGTACACGGGTAAATACGAGGGATATAATCTTATACTAATTACTGCTGAGAGCTTTTCACCATATGCAGTCCATAAAGATGTAACCCCCACTTTATATAAGATGGTTAATGAAGGCTATAAATTCACAAACTTTTATAATCCTATTTGGGAAGTAAGTACACTAGACGGTGAATATGTAGCCTGTACCAGTCTTTTGCCAAAGAGAGGGGTATGGAGTTTTTACCATTCAGGAAAGAATTTGATGCCCTTTACCATGGGTAATCAATTTATGAAATTAGGCTATAAGACTATGGCCTATCATAATCACACTTATGATTATTATAATAGACATATCTCCCATCCTAATATGGGATATGAATATAAAGGTATAGGCAATGGCCTAGAAATGTCAAAAGCATGGCCCCGTTCTGACCTGGAGATGATGGAAAAAACAATCCCAGAATATATAAATGACCAGCCTTTCCATGTCTACTATATGACGGTAAGCGGTCATATGCAATACAATTTTATCGGCAACCATATGGCCATAAAGAACAAAGAATATGTAAAGGATTTACCCTATACTGAGGCCGGAAAGGCATTTATAGCAACCCAGATAGAACTAGATAGAGCTATGGAATACTTGCTAGATCAGCTAGAACAAGCAGGAATTGCTGATAAAACCCTTATAGCCATAAGCGCCGATCATTATCCCTATGGATTAGAACACCATGAAATAGAAGACCTAGCAGGCCACGAGGTGGAAAAGAATTTTGAGCTATATAAAAGCCCCTTTATCCTATACACTAAAGGTATGGAGCCAGTTACCATAGATAAACCCTGCTCTAGTCTAGATATTATTCCCACCCTGTCCAATCTCCTTGGGCTTGAATATGATTCTAGGCTGCTAATGGGTAGAGATATTTTCTCAGATTCAGAGCCCTTGGTAATATTCAATAACAAGAGTTTTATCACGGATAAAGGCCGATATAATGCCGTAACTCAAGAATTTTTCCCAGAAGACGGGCAGCAAGTAGACCAACAATATATAAATGAGATTTTGGATATTATCGAAAAGAAATTCTATTATTCTGCCATGATATTAGATACCGACTATTATAAGCATGTTGTGGAGGAATAACTATGTGCGATACCATGGTGGCACTAGGCAATGCCACAAAGGATGGTATAACTCTTTTTGCAAAAAACAGCGACCGCCAACCCAATGAACCCCATATACTAATTCGGGTTCCTAGAAAAAAGCATGGACATAATGCCAAAGTAAGGTGTACCTATATTGAAATCGATCAAGTTCCCCTTACTTATGAGGTGCTGCTGCTAAAGCCTTCATGGATATGGGGCTGTGAAATGGGTTGTAACGAGTTTGGACTTAATATAGGAAATGAAGCTGTCTTTACCAAGGAGCCCTATGGAAAAGATGCCCTAATTGGTATGGACATGGTTCGCTTGGCCTTGGAGAGATGTAAAACTAGCCAGGAAGCCCTTATGCTAATTATTGACCTTCTTGAAAAGTATGGCCAAGGGGGAAACTGTGGATACGAAAAACCTTTTACCTACCATAACTCCTTTTTAATTGCTGACAGCAATTCCGCATGGGTACTGGAAACTGCAGGTAAGTATTGGGTAGCTGAAAAGGTAAAGGACGTGCGCTGTATCTCCAACTGCTTGTCCATAGGAAGTGAATTTGATCTATGCCATCCAGATCTCATAAAAAATGCAGTGGATAAGGGCTGGTGCAAGAGTGAAAAAGATTTTCATTTTGCCCGCTGCTATAGTGAACCTATCTTTACCCACTTTAGCGGATCCAGGGATAGGTTGGCTGCATGTTCATCAATTTTAGAAGAGCATAAGGGTAGTATTACCGTTGATACCATGAAAAAGATTCTTCGCTATCATGAAAGCAGGATTGAGAAAAATCCCTTTGAGCATAGCTCCCTGAAAAGTGTATGTATGCATGGCGGTTTTGTATTTGGCGATCATACTACCGGCAGTTATATAGCATCAATCCATGATAAGCTTCCCACTTACTGGATTACCGGCAGTTCCACTCCCTGTATATCTATCTTCAAACCCTATTGGATGCTGGATGAGGATGAATTTTTCTTTGAAGAGAGTCAAGAGCATCAAGCTTTGGAATATTGGTATATTAGAGAAGAGTTTCACAGAATGGTATTGGAAAACAGAATTCAAAATCTAGACTCTTTTATTCAAAAACGAGACGAAATTGAAAAAGAACTAAGCCGGCAAGTGAGTGAATTAGATTTTAATAATCCCAACAAAGATACTCTAAAGTCCATAATGAAAAAAGCCATGGAACAAGAAGAAAAACTCATCCTAGATACCATGGCTAAAAACCGAAATAACTCTGCTAAGATAAAGGGCAATCCCTATTTTCGATATTACTGGAAAAAACAGAATAAAAAGCTGCGCGCTAAAGCCCTGTCCCTTAATATTTGATAATACTAAGCCTGTAGTATCTTTTACTACAGGCCTATTATTTCATAACCCTTTTCTTCAAACTTTTCTTTTATCTTCTCCAATGGTACACTCCTCATAGCAGCACCTTTGGATATAGTCATCACCCTGCCTACGGTATTTAGCATGCCGGGATTTGTAATGCTCTCAAATCCCAACTCTTTCATAATTTCTATAACCTCAGGGTTTTCAGTACATATTTCATATACGCTTTTAGATATATCTATTTGCTTTTTCATCCTATCACCTTTTTAACTTAGTTTATCCATTTAGCATTTTTCAATAGCACAAAAATAAATCCTGCTTTCTTTATAGATAACCTCTTATCATCTTTCTAAAACAAAGCCTTCTGCACTCTATCAAGATATTTTTGCATTTCTATTTATATTCTTTACATATATTCATCTTGTAAATCTTGCTTTACAAAATTTTCAATGGCAAGGCATTTTTATAGCTTTTATCATATAAATGCCAATTCTTAACACTACGTTGTTGATCTTACGATCCGGTCTACATGAATTTTTGACCTACAGCTGTTTTATTGTTTTAACTTCTTCTAGCTTCAATATATCTTTTATATTGAGTGTCAACTGATCATCTGGAGTATGTATAACTACCTTTTTAAACCTATCAACATCATCTCCTGATAAACCTAAAATACCAACAATGCTTTTTTGCTTTCCATTCTGCTCATAAGTGACCTTGCAAGGCTTTGCCTCCTTTAGAAATTGGCAAAAGGGACTATCAAATTGCTTCATGAGTTCAAAAGAATTGATATACTCTACTCCTTCAATAACATAACTTATTTCACTAGATTCAGGCAGGGAATCAATCATGGCTTTGGCAAATTCCGATAGCTGCTGATATACATGATTGGCAACCCTACTTAGAGCATTCTCGAATATGGTACCTTTTGATATAAGCTTAAGACCAATGGTCATGGCGTATATTTC
>JAAYKZ010000245.1 GCA_012522165.1 Clostridiales bacterium | reverse complement strand
ATACAAGGCCTTTGTAAAATATGCAAATCTTGTATCCACCAAAGGATTTGTTATTGGCTGCAGTGATGATCCTCTGGTTTCTAGGCTGTTAGATGAAGTTCATAGCCGCAAAATAAGTTTCACCATAGAAAACAAAGGGGACTGGAGAGCACAGGATATTAAGTATAATGAATATGGTCATCCATCTTACCGAGCTGTCTATAAGGGACAGGATATGGGAAGATTTGATTTGAAAGTGCCTGGTAAATATAATATATACAATGCTTTGGCTGCTACAGCTGCTGCTTATGCTATAGGTGTTTCTGTAGATATAATTAGGGATTCTTTAGCATCATTTAAAGGCACCCATCGGCGATTTGAAATTAAAGGAAGTCTAAATGATGCCACAATTATTGATGATTATGCTCATCATCCCACAGAGATACGTGCCACTCTTCAGGCAGCCAGCAAATTAGCCTATAAAAGGATTTGGTGTGTTTTTCAGCCTCACACCTATTCTAGAACTGAAAAATTATTTGATCAGTTCACTGAATCCTTTATAGATGCAGATGAGATCATTATTGCCGATACTTATGCCGCTAGAGAAAAACCCACTGATGGCATTGATTCAGAGGTCTTGGCTAAGGCCCTAGTGTCAAAAGGACAATCATGCAGGTATATCCCTACTTTTGACCAAATTGCGGAATTTCTAAGAAAAAATATACAGCCAGGAGATCTGGTTCTTGTCATGGGTGCTGGTGATATTTTTAAAGTAGCGGATATACTGCTTGAAAATTGAGATTTTTGGATTTTTTAATTTAATATTCCTGGCATTTTAATTTTATAAAGGTTAATAATAGTCATTAGGAGGGATAAACCATGAAAAAAATTTTCTGGGTTTGTCTCTTAAGCCTGCTTATGCAAAGCTTTTTCCTAGTCCCTGTTCAGGCTAGTGATTATGATATAATTGACGAAGATTTATGAAAGTCATATGACATCCATCTGCTAGCACGGGTAATACATGGTGAAGCCCGGGGAGAAAGCTATATAGGCAAGCTAGCAGTAGGAGCAGTTATAATGAATAGGATAAAATCCCCCTTATTTCCTGATACCTTAGAAGATGTGATTTATCAGCCCAAGGCCTTCACTTGTGTAGAAGATGGTCAAATAAATTTAAAACCTGATGAAGAAAGCTATAGGGCAGCCATAGATGCTATAAGGGGAATTGATCCTACTAATGGGTGTTTATTCTATTATAATCCTAAAACTGCTACCTCTCGTTGGATGCATAATCGATCTTCTGAATATAGGGAAACTATAGGCAACCATGTCTTTATGAAATAATAATTGCCCGAGTTTAGATAAAAGCTCGGGCAATTATTATGTGTCTAAATGTTCAGATATTTCACCAGTTTTTACTTCACTTTTTTCCATATTTATGATATATTTGTATAAATGCTATTGTATCCAATTTTGTAATATACGCGTATTTTGCGTGCTTATATATATATATCCTTTTTGGGGGTAGTTTGAATTGTTTAAAAGCAATATAAAGAACCTTGGATTTTTAGATCGGCAACGTTTTGAAAAATATCTAATAATTGAAAGTCTAAATAGAGTAGTATGGTCAACATACCTTATAATCAAACTAGTAGCCCTACAGGATTTTCAAATTCGGCCTTCTACCATACTTATATACGCAGTACTACACTTCATTCTATCTATTATTATCCTACTCTGGAAACGTCTTAGAGATCTACTATTCTTTTCTCTGCCTGCTGTAATAACCGTGATAGATATACTCTACATAACCCATGCTATTGCCCATACAGGATTGGAGCAAAGTCACACCTATTTACTTTACATACTACCTATCACTTTTTGGGGCATAAGATATGGCATACGAGGTTCCATTATCATATCCTCTTCCGTTTCTGTTT
>JAAYKZ010000244.1 GCA_012522165.1 Clostridiales bacterium | reverse complement strand
GTATTTTATTCTCCATACATAGTGTTATGGCAGTAGTATCCATTACTCCTAATCCTCTATTTATTACTTCCATATAACTTAGATTATCTAATTTTTTGGCGCTTGCATTAATTTTAGGATCATCATCATAAACCCCATCAACATTCTTAGCTAATAGTATAACCTGTGCTTCGATTTCAGCAGCACGCAGAGCAGCTGCAGTATCCGTTGAAAAATAAGGATTACCAGTGCCACATGCAAAAATTACTATCCTGCCTTTTTCTAGGTGGCGAACTGCTCGTCTGCGTATGTATGGTTCTGCGATTTGTCTCATCTCTATAGCAGTCTGTACCCTGACAGGGACATTTTTATTCTCTAGTGCATCTTGAAGAGCGAGAGCATTTATTACTGTAGCTAACATCCCCATATGGTCGGCAGTAGTACGATCCATACCAACGCCAGATCTTCCTCTCCAAATATTTCCTCCTCCAACTACAATGGCAACTTCCACTCCCATATTTTTGATCTCAATAACCTGATCAGATATGAGATCAATAATATTGGGATCAATTCCATAACCTTTTGATCCGGCCAGGGCCTCGCCACTTATTTTCAAAACAAGCCTATTGTAAATTGGTTTTGACATTCATAAAACCTCCATCCCTAGTAGTTATATATTTCTACGTTTTATGCTTTTTTCCTTCTTTTTGTTAAACCCTACATTCAATATCATAAGATATAGTAACACAAGCTTTAAAGAAATAAAAGGTGGAATTATTTAAATATTCTCAAAAAAAGAGAACACAGATGTGTTCTCTCCTTAGCCTTGCATTTGACTCATAACTTCAGTTGCAAAATCGTCTTGCCTTTTTTCTAAGCCTTCGCCTTTTTCATATCGAACAAATCTGCGAATACTCATATTCTCACCGATTGTAGCTATTTTTTCGTTGAGAATATCCTGAACTGTCTTATCAGGATCTTTTACAAAAGGCTGTTCTAAAAGGCATATCTCCTTGATATATTTTTCAATCCTGCCTTCTACCATCCTATCTACTATCTTTTCAGGTTTTCCTTCATTCAAAGCTTGAGCTCTTAAAATTTCCTTTTCCTTATCCAATTCTTCTTGCGGGATTTGTTCCCGTGAAACGTATTTAGGATTGGTAGCAGCTATATGCATAGCAATATCTCTAACAAATGACTTGAATTCATCAGTCTTTGCAACAAAGTCGGTTTCACAATTAACTTCTACCAATACTCCAATACGTCCATCGCCATGTATATATGAATCTACTATTCCTTCAGCAGCAATTCTACCTGCCTTTTTAGCTGCTGAAGCTAGACCTCTTTCTCTCAAAAGCTCTACCGCTTTTTCCATATCACCATTTGCATCCTGAAGAGCTCTTTTGCAGTCCATCATTCCTACTCCAGTACGCTCTCTTAGTTCCTTAACCATTGCAGCTGTAATCATTATACATTCCTCCTCCGATATATAATATCATTATATACTATTTATACATTAACCATTAATGAATGTGAATCACTATGTAGCAGATGTTTATCAGTTAATAATATAATTAAGGGAAGAATGGATGTCCCCCTTCTTCCCCAATTGATTACTCCTGTTCTACATCCACATCGGTCAATTGCTCGCCTTGACGTCCTTCTAATATTGCATCAGCAATCTTGGATGTAATTAGTTTAATAGCTCGAATAGCATCATCGTTTCCGGGAATTACATAGTCAACTTCATCGGGATCACAATTAGTGTCTACAATCGCAATAATCGGAATGCCTAATTTACGCGCTTCAGCTACTGCGATTCTTTCTTTTCTTGGATCCACAATATAAACAGCTGCAGGAAGCTTTTTCATGTTTTTGATTCCACCTAGATTCCTTTCTAGCTTGTCTCTTTCTAGGCGCAATTTAATGACTTCTTTCTTAGGAAGCACATCAAAAGAACCATCTTCTTCCATTTGGTTTAAACGGTGCAAAGCTTCTATTCTTTGGCTGATGGTCTTAAAGTTGGTCAGCATTCCTCCCAACCATCTCTGGTTTACATAATGCATTCCACATCTTTGTGCTTCGTATTCAATAGCTTCTTGAGCCTGTTTTTTTGTACCTACAAATAATACTTCTTTACCCTCTGCAGCTAGATCACGGATAAAATTATAAGCTTCCTCCATCTTTCGTACAGTTTGTTGTAAGTCGACGATGTAAATGCCATTTCTCTCAGTAAAGATATATGGTGCCATTTTAGGATTCCATCTGCGTGTTTGATGTCCAAAATGCACACCAGCTTCTAATAATTCTTTCATTGTTACAACTGACATAAATCTTCACCTCCTCAGTTAATCCTCCTCTTTCATCATCCAGAAAGGAAACCTATACAGGCACTGCCCCTTCTATCTGAAAGAGTGTGTTTTCACCGTCAGTAGTATATCACAACTATTGACAATTATCAAGATTTTTTTCTAGCTTTTCATATAGTTATATCTACAAAAGTACCCTTATCATCCTCAGTGAATAAAGCTTTATCTTTATTTGTTTTTTGCTGACCCTGATTTTTTTTATTATTTGAAAAATAATCATTTGCCTTAGATTTATTGGAACCATCCCGATCAATTCTTTTATTTTTTGTTGATTGAGTTGAAACAACCTGCCTTTGCTGCTGAAGAACCTGTCTTTGAGTCTCTACGGAGATGCCTTGCTGACTAT
>JAAYKZ010000243.1 GCA_012522165.1 Clostridiales bacterium | reverse complement strand
TTTTGTAAGCATAATATGACCTATAATTCTTCCGCCAACTTCTGCTACAAGAGAAAGTTCAGGTATGAATGCATTACTTTTTCTTAGTTTGGCAACTAAAAAGTGCTCATTAGGGCTACTATATTCAGGGCTCTTAAATGCTTGTTCTACAACAGATTCTGTTGTCTTATAATCATTTTCATTTTCTTGTCTTATAGTAATTTTCATCTCAAAGTATTTCCTTTCTAAACATGATTAAATGTAGACTACTCCTTTTGTACTATAACTTATTATTGCCTTTTCTTGCAGATACAAGCAGCATCATTGGCCGGCGTAGTTCATCCCTCATCCCAGGTACTGTGTTTAGCATATTTTCTTCAGGCTCAGGATCAACAAACCCTGTTATTTCAAATCCTTTTTTTATAAGACTATTTAAGTATGCAAGTTACTTTTGCCATACCAATAAATATCTCCAAAAAAGTTTTCTTTGAATTTTTGCTGTCGGTATATGTTTATTTGCTAATGACCTTATTTCATCCATCGTCATATAAGTATCATGTCTACCATGCCTTTCCCAAACTTCTTTTGCATGTTCATCGTCTTTTTTAAGCCTGCCATTTTTTATAAAATTCATTACTATGTTAGGAAAAAAGGCACTGCCCCATATAATATAATCAGTTAATGATTTTGCTTTTACAAGGTCTAATATAATGAGTTTACCGCCTTTTTTAAGTTTATCCTTTGCAAAACTAAGAAGCCACTCATAAGGCAAATGATGTGCTGTGGCTGTGGTTATAATGACATCAAGGCTATTGTTTTCAAACTCCATGTCAAGAATGTTTCCGCAAATATATTCAATGTTTGGTGCAGGATACAAAAGTTTTGCTTTTTCAATCATCTTATCTGCAAGGTCAACTGCTATTACTCTTTTAGATTTTTGGGACAGCATAAATGAGAGTTCACCTTTACCGCAGCCGATGTCAAGGCAAGTATTAGCATTATCTGGAATAAGTTTCATGAGTTGTTTGAAATAACAGTTATTATGATTCCATTTTGGGTCATCAAGTTCTGATATTTCATAAAAATCATTTTTCACAACATTATAATTTTTATCTTCATACCCCCATAATAGTTACTGACGCAATATTATGTCCAATTCTTGATAATATAGATTTATATCACCCCAAAGAGCCTGCTGCGGAAGAATAGGTTTTCACACGGTCTTCTAATACTTGATTGCAATTACTATTCTAAATTAAATTTATTAGCACAACTTTTTTATAAATACGAGTTTTTTATCTCTGACATAATTTTTTATTTTATTCCTTATCCCTTAGCCCTTTTTAGAGTAAAACTTAGTCCTAACTATGTTTATAATCTAAATATAGTTTTAGAAGCAGAAGTGCATTGGTTGAAATCAGAATAAACCAGTTATTTTTCCAGATTGTAAAGTAGGTAAGCACCAAAATGCACCATATGACAAGAAAAACAAAAGTTAAATTTCCTCTCTTCAAAACAATCCCCCATTATTAATGATGTATAATATTCTTGTAATGCACTAATTCTTAATTATCCCTTTTTTCCTCCCAAAGCCGAATGCGTTCTTCATAACTCACTTCTTTGTGTATTTGATGCAGCATCCATTGATAGCCGAAAACGTCAACAAATATAGCATTTGATACTCCGTAATCAGGCATTTCAGTCACTGGCTGAACCTCTGTACAACCTGCGCTAATCGCCTTTGAAAATGTTTCTTTAATGTCAGGGACTGATATGTTAAACCAAATTGTATTAGGTTTATCAGGGTCTGGTGCTATAAGTCCGAATTTCGGGTTTTCATCTAACATGTGAAACCGTACTCCATACAGGGTAAAAACAACTTCATTTTCACCTTTGGGAAAATTAGAAACTTCAACACGCTCTATATCAAATATTTTTTCGTATAATGCCAATGCTTTCAAACTGTCTGTTACAACCATATCAATTTCTACTCCAACCATTATGAACATGCCCTTTATTGATTATATTAATATTCTTTACTTCGCAATTTTTTATTGATGTTCAACATTAAAAGAATAAAGTAAATAGTTTACTTCCTACTATTAATAATTTCTATAGCGGCTTTACCTGTCATATGTTCGATTTTGACTTCAATTAAACATACTTTATCCCATGCTCTTTCGATTTCCTGCTGTCCTTCTTCAATATAGTCAGGCGAATATTTTTCAATTAAACTTTCGAGAGCATAGCGTTTCTCAGAGTCGTCTGTAAGAATCCTTGCTCTGCCAAAGATAGAAACACTTCTAAAATGAGTAGTAAAAGTTTTTTGTATTACTTCATCTTTTTCTATTACACAAAATGACACCTTATCATTCCTTTTTATACTGTCAATCTTATGCCCCTCTTTTGCGCTATGAATGAATATTTTGTCGTCTTTTAAAGCGTAACTTACTGGAACGGTATACGGGTAACCATCGTCGCCAACTACACCTAAAACTCCAGAAGTGCATGACTTTAGAATCTCAATTGTCTTTTCTTTGGATAATAATTGTTTCTTTCTTCTCATTTCCCTTAACATAATCACACATCCTTCTAATTCTTTCGCTATTTTGGTTTTTATCATTTTTTCAATTCTAAGGCTTAGACATTGTAATAGATTTATAAAAACTTTGCTATCCGTAATAT
>JAAYKZ010000242.1 GCA_012522165.1 Clostridiales bacterium | reverse complement strand
ATTTTCATGATAACATTGAAAACTACAAAAGAATTACAGGACAAGTAGATGGCAACGGCAAGCCGATAAGCACAAATACTGAAACCAGTGGCCGATACCATACTGACTGGCTTAACATGATGTATCCAAGGCTTAGATTAGCAAGGAACTTGCTTGCTGATGATGGGGTTATTTTTATTAGTATTGATGATAATGAGGTAGCAAATCTTAAAAAGATATGCAATGAGGTGTTTGGAGAGGATAATTATGTTGCTGATGTAATAATGCGCTCAAATCCTCGGGGCTCTCAAGAGCCATTTGGAATATCTCGCGAACATGAATATCTGGTTTGCTACGCCAAATCTCCACAAGGTATATACAGCATTGTTGGACAAAAACGTGATGATGATGATTCTGAGTTTAACTTTACATTAGAAAATGGTAAAAAGGCACGTTTGCTTGGGTTACGTAAACGGGGTGGTGACTGGCGTCGCTCTGATAGACCGAATATGTTTTATCCTTTATATGTAAATCCAAATGATAATAGCGTTTCTGTAGAAAAGACTGAAACGCACTTCATTGAAGTTTTACCTTTGCGTCCCGATGGAGAAGAAAGCAGATGGACTTGGGGGATTGATACAGCAAAGGAGCGCATATCTGACCTCTATGGAAAAGAGATAATACGTAATGGAGAAAGAACTTTTGACATATATCGAATTGACCCATTGGAATCTCCAGATGGGTCTATAAAGCGAGAAAAATTAAAAAGCGTATGGTTAGATAAAGAATTAAACTATCAATCGGCACGACAATATCTTCGTGAGTTATTTGGTAGCTCAGAAATATTTGATTTTCCCAAACCACCTGAAATGTTAATTAAACTATTGAGTTCTCTTAATACGAATGATGGGATAATCCTCGACTTCTTCTCTGGCTCAGCGACTACTGCCCACGCCGTAATGCAACTTAATGCCGAAGATGGTGGCAATCGTAAATTTATTATGGTTCAGCTTCCAGAGCCAACTGATGAAAAATCTGAAGCCTATAAAGCAGGTTATAGAAACATTTGTGAGATAGGCAAAGAGCGTATCCGCCGTGCAGGTGAAAAAATCAAAGAAGAATATAAAGATAAAGAAGGTATAGAAAACCTTGATATCGGCTTTAAGGTGTTTAAACTTGATACATCTAATATCCGAAAATGGCAGCCAGATTATGATAATTTAGAGCAATCTTTAATGGATTATGTAGACAATTTTGTGGAAGGTAGGACGGAACTTGATGTTGTTTATGAGATAATGCTCAAATACGGACTTGACCTCACCTATCCAGTTGATGAGTTTACAATTGCTGGTAAGAAAGTCTATTCTATTGGCTTTGGCATGCTGATGATTTGCCTCGATGATGAAATTACAACAGAGGTTGCTAAGGGTATTTTGACAAAAATAATAGAATTATCACCTGAATGCAGCAGTGTTGTATTTAAGGATAATGGATTTAAGTCAGACAGTAACAAGACCAATATCAAGGAGATACTTAAAT
>JAAYKZ010000241.1 GCA_012522165.1 Clostridiales bacterium | reverse complement strand
GAAGCCGAGACGGATATGGGAGAATCAGAAATCAAGTTAGCCGAAACAGCAGGTGGCATATTAGCAAGACATATGGCGCAATAGCACAATTAAATAATAAAGAAACAAAACGGGCATTGAAAAATCAATGCCCTTTTAAATTTATATAAAGGAATAGATGAAGTTACAAAGAATGAAATTATGATATTAAAAATAATCCTATAATGCTTTTCATAAATCTAAATAGTGATATAATATCAATATGCTTGTTTTTTAATGAATGGAGGTTTTCCATGAGTAAAAAATCTTTCGTAAAAGGTGCAGGGATTTTAGCTATATCCGGTTTAATAGTAAAAGTAATCGGAGCAGTATTTAGAATCCCTCTTATGAATATTATAGGTTCTGAAGGTATAGGCCTGTATCAGATGGCTTATCCCATATATGCTTTTTTATTGGTTGCCTCAACCTCTGGTCTTCCAGTAGCCATATCAAAAATGGTATCTGAGGAGTTGGCTGTAGGCAATCATTATGGCGGATATAAGATATTTAGAATCTCACGCCGGCTTTTAGTACTGTTAGGGGTAGTCACTTCCATTATTCTGCTCCTTAGCAGTGGTCTAATATCTAGAATTCAGGGCAATCCAAAATCTATCTATGCCCTAATGGCTATTTCACCAGCCTTGTTCTTTGTATCTGTTATGTCGGCGTATAGAGGATTTTTTCAGGGCATGCATGCAATGCATCCAACTGCCCTTTCCCAGATTGTAGAGCAGCTGGGAAAGCTAATAATGGGTCTAGCCTTAGCTGCCTTATGGCTGCCTAAGGGACCGGAATTTGCTGCTGCTGGAGCCATATTGGGTGTTACCCTAAGCGAAGTAGCTGCCCTGGTTTTGCTTTTGGGGATTTATCGTAGAGAGAAAAACACCATAATACGCAATGCCAGGCTTACATATAGAAGACATCAGCAAAAATCATCTCGCAGTATTATTTACAGGCTTATAGAGATAGCTGTTCCTGTGACCATTGGTGCTTCCATAATGCCTTTAGTCAATATGAGTGACCAGGTAATAGTAGTTAATCGTTTGGTACCCATAATAGATAGAATAGCTAATGTACCCTATAGCCTGGAATCATTCATGGAATTTGCTGCAGAAAAAGGAGTGCAGATTCCTGCAGGCCTTACTTTAGAGAATATGGCTACATTAATGCCCGATGTTCATGCTGAGTATATCAAGATGATAGCCACCCAGTTATACGGGATATTAACTGGAGGAGTAAATACCCTTATTAATTTTCCTGCAGTACTTACTATAGCATTGGCCATGAGTTTGGTACCTGCTATATCTGAATCCTATGCCTTAAGGGATATGAGAGGAGTGGCCAATACCACTACTTTAGGAATCCGCCTTACATTGCTAGTTGGTGTACCTGCTGCTGTAGGCTTAGGAGTGTTAGCAGAGCCTATCCTAAGGGCTCTCTATAATCTAGAGGAGTGGGAATACCTCTATGGAAGTCAGCTACTAATGACTCTTTGTATGGGAGTTATTTTCCTTACTCTAGTACAAAGCCTCACAGCAATGCTCCAGGGTGTAGGTAAGCAGGGAATACCGGTACGAAACTTATTTATAGGTGCCTTATTCAAAGTTGTAATAACCTTTGGTCTAGTAGCAATTCCTAAGTGGAATATTCAAGGAGCAGCCATAGGTACCGTGGTATGCTATGGTGTGGCAGCCGGGCTAAACTTTTTATCAGTTATAAAATACACGGGCATACGAGTTTCTTTTAAAGAATTTATTGTAAAACCTGTTATTTCTGTAGTAGTAATGGGAATAGTGGTTCATTATGCTTATAGAATTCTTTTTGCTCAAACGGGCAGTAATATAGTTAGTCTGGCACTGTCCATTATGATAGGCGTAGTAGTCTATGGAATTATGCTTCTTGTTACCCAAGCCATTACTGCTAAGGATTTAGAAACCATACCCAAAGGAAGGGCTATTGCTGCAATGCTTAAGCGATTAGGACTATTAAGATAAAAAGGACGGAGGTTAAGATGAAGAAAAGGATAACAATAGTAGGTCTAGGGACAGGGGATGAGGATCAGCTAACCCTGGGGGCTGTTAAAGCCTTGAAGCGGGGATATGTAATACTTAGAACCGGAGACCATGGAGTAGTGTCCTTTTTAGAGCAGGAAGGTATATCTTTCATCACCTTAGATCATATTTATGAAAGCTCACAAAGCTTTGAAGAGGCTTATGCTGCCATGATAGATATAATATTGGACAAAGCTAAGGAGCAAGAGGTGGTACTAGGTGTACCCGGGCATCCTATGATAGGTGAGCGACTGGTGCTAGAGCTTTTATCTCAGGTAGATCATCAAGATTTTTATATAGACATTGTGCCAGGAATTGGCAGGGCTGAAGCTGCCATTGCAGCAGTGGGCCGATATTATGATGCACAAGGTATGAAGATTGTAACTGCTTCGGATTTAGATATAAGTAATATAGACACTAATATGACCACTGTTGTGCTGGATATAGCCAATCACCTTATAGCTTCCGATGTAAAATTAACCCTCCTTCGTGCTTATCCTTCTGAATTTCAAGTCTACCTATGCAAAAATGACCAAGATGGTAGACTAAAATGTCAAAGAATACCTTTGTATCAGTTGGACAGGCTTAAAGAATATGACTTTACTACTTGCCTTTATATCCCTCCTGCAGACCTTATTAAGCTGGAGGAGTTTGGTTTTGGACACCTGGTTAAGATAATGGAAATACTGCGCTCCCCAGAGGGCTGTCCTTGGGATAGAGAGCAGACCCATGAAAGCCTAAAACAAAACCTTCTAGAGGAAACCTATGAAGTACTGGAAGCTATTGAAATGAAGGACTATGATAAGATTATTGAAGAACTCGGAGATGTACTGCTGCAGATAGTATTTCATTGTCAAATAGGTAAAGATCATGGGGAGTTTGATATAAGGGATGTTACAACAGGAATATGCCGTAAAATGATAGACAGGCATCCCCACATATTTGGAGATATTACCGTAAAGGATGCTGAACAGGTATTAGAAAATTGGGAAGCAATAAAGAAAAAGGAAAAAAGACACACAAGCCATACTCAGGTTTTAAGAGATATTCCAGTAATACTGCCTTCCCTAATGCGTGCTTATAAAGTCCAGAAAAAGGCTGCATTGGTAGGTTTTGATTGGGATTCTATAAAAGATGTAGTAAAAAAGGTTGAAGAAGAGTTGTCTGAGCTTAAAGATGCATATCAGGAGGGCAAACAAGAGAAAATAAGTGAAGAACTTGGTGATTTATTGTTTTCAGTGGTTAATTTAGCTAGATTTCTGAAGGTAGAGCCGGAGTTATCCTTAAAAGCCACTACCGAGAAGTTTATAGACCGATTTGAATATATTGAGAAGATGGCTCCAAGACCTTTAGAAAAAATGACTTTAGAAGAGATGGACAAGCTATGGAATGACGCAAAAACAGCAAATTCTAAGGGTTTCCATGTATAAATTAAGAAAAAACTGGTAAACATATGAATGGTCTTCTTAATTTCTAAAAAATATTTATGGAAACACAAAAAATATTGGAATTAAGAAGGAATTTGAGGAAAAATAGCGAATAAGCTATAAGACAACTATTCAAGGAGGTTATGTTATGAACAAAGCTGAATTAATTGCTGCTGTTGCAGAGAAAAGTGAATTGACAAAAAAAGATGCTGAGAAGGCTGTAAATTCTATTATTAGTGCTATTACTGAAGCTTTAAGCAATGGTGAAAAAGTACAGCTGGTAGGATTCGGTACTTTTGAAGTAAGGGATAGAGCAGAAAGAAAGGGAAGAAATCCCCAGACCAAGGAAGAAATTGTTATTCCTGCTTCCAAGGCTCCAGTTTTCAAAGCAGGAAAAGCTTTGAAAGATGCTGTACAAAAATAATTAGTCATAAAGACCGAGATTCCTTGACCAGGAGCTCTCGGTTTTT
>JAAYKZ010000240.1 GCA_012522165.1 Clostridiales bacterium | reverse complement strand
TCCGTATCCTCGTTCGCAATCACATTTGTATCTGGAGCAGTTGTGTTATTGGAATCCTGTTTTTCAATAATCTTAGCTTTTTCTGTATTTAGCTCTAAGGCTGAGCAGGCCGTTGTGAATATCGATGCAAAAAGTAAAATAATAACAATAAATTTTTTCTTCATAAAAATAACCTCCGTTTAAATTATGCTTTATCATGTCTTACTCTGGTTATAGTATAACAGTATCCTATTTCATACTTGCATCGATCTTGTTTCAATGTTGTAACAATTAGTCTTCTATAGGAAGTCTAAGTATCACTGTTGTACCACCTTCGGTTCCTTCTGCAAGTTTGATTGACCCGCTATGAGCATCCATAATATGCTTTACAATAGAGAGACCCAACCCTGTTCCAGAAGTGCTATGGGCATTTTCTGCCCGATAAAAGCGTTGGAACACTTTTGATCTGTCTTTCTCAGGGATGCCGATTCCCTGATCGACTATCATAAGGATTGCTTCAGCTGTTTCTTTGTATAAGCTCACTCTCACTGTGGATAGTGGAGGTGAAAATTTAAAAGCATTATCCAGCAGGTTCACAAATACTTGAACTAGCTTTTCTTTATCTCCTCTCACATAAACCTCAGGCACTACATTTGTGATTATTTTTATTTCATATTTTTGTGCTCTGAGTAGCATTTTTTCGATTGTATCCATAATAAGAGTTGAAAGATTAAGCCTGTTAAAATGAAATACCTCTCGATCTGTTTCTAACCGTGATAGCGTTAATACCTCGTCCACAAGCTTAGCAAGCCGATCCGACTCTTTTTTAAGGTGAAAGATGGCTTTCTTTAGGTCGGGTCTATCTCCAATTTCATCGGCAAGAAACTCAGAATAGCCCTTTATGGCTGTAAGAGGAGTTCTAAGCTCATGGGATACATTTGATACGAATTGCTTTTGCCTTTGTATATAATCATGGAGTTGTTCTCCCATTGCATTGAAGCTTTGGGAAAGTTGGGATATTTCGTCAGAACCCTTTATTTCAACTGGCGTGAAAACCCTATTGGCGTAATTATTAGCAGCTGCAGCCAGTTTATTAATGGGCTTTGTTAGTCTAGACGCGATATAGATGCTGATGAGAATCATAAGTACAACAAAAATAATAGCACTAATAAGCAGGATATTTGCAACATCGAAAATTAAGCTTTCTAAAAAGCTCATTGGGTATATGAATTCCAAGATCCCGATAGTATTACCTTCAAAGGTGATTGGTGATGTGAAATAGGCCATACTATCTCTTACTAGATAAGCATAGTTTCCTTTAGCCGCAGCATTTAATAATTCCTCGTTTTCCGAATCAGTGATACTGATTTCTGTATTTTCTTTAGAAGTAGCCTGGAGACGTAAGTTGTTATCATAAATACGTATATTACCGAAAACAAGACCAAGCTTTCCGATTACATATTGAGCGGTTTCGTCGCTCAGTTCATCAGAGCCTTTGTTTTGGAGGGCGTGGATCTGAGAAATGTACAACTCTGCTAGACTGCTTTGGTCCATTAACTGCTGCTCTATGGTATTTATGCTTAGGGCTTTGATTGCATTTAGAGCAGCTAAACCGACAAAGAACAAAACTAGGAATGTTGATGATAAGTAGTATATAATAAGCTTCTTTTTAAGCTTCAATTCACGCACCTCCAAATCGATAACCGAAGCCATATACCGTTAAAATGTGTTTAGGGTTTCTGCTATCATCCTCAATCTTCTTTCTCAATCGTGTAACACAAATATCTACAGCTCTGGTATCACCCATGAAGTCATAACCCCAGGCCTGTTGGAGAAGCTCCTCCCGTCCGAACACTTTCCGAGGGTTTTTGATTAATACTTCCAAAAGCATATATTCCTTCAAGGTAAGTTCAATAGGTCTACCACCTTTAGTTACAGTTCTATTTTCCAGATCTACGACTAAATCAAGATGCCTTAAGACTTTTCTGTCGGCAGCTTCATTCTTTTCCAGACGCCTTAGTACAGCTTTTATGCGGGCAACCAACTCCCTTGTATCAAAGGGTTTTGTAATATAGTCGTCAGCTCCCAACTCAAGTCCCAGCACTTTATCAATGATATCATTTTTGGCTGTAAGCATTATTATTGGAACATTGCGTATTTTTGTCATCTCTTTACATAAATCATGCCCATTTGTATCTGGCAGCATAAGATCTAATAGAACAAGGTCAGGGTTGAAGGTATTAAATTGTGCCATGGCTGCCTTTCCATCAGACGCTGTGGCAACTTGAAATTGCTCTCTTTTCAATATCATTTCCAGTAGATCCAATATGGAACGCTCATCATCAACTATCAAAATTTTGTGCATAATATTTCTCACCTTATTTCAATAAGTTTAATGCTCAAGGGTATATCTATATATTAACCTATAACTAGGCTTAATAAAAGAGCAATTGCTATCCAACCAATTAATTGTATTGAAGTACATATGATAAAAAGGACGTCTCTTTCTAGCATAAGTAAAAACTTTTCGATTAATATGCCAGAAAAGAGACGTCCATTATTTATTATATATATATTGCTAATATTTGTAATTATAGTTTAATCTCATCAGAAGGGGATGCAAAAGGTCCTGGGATAACTTGAAGACCGCGATGATTTCCAAAGTAGTCAGAGTCAAAGCGTATAGGTGTTCCATCAGGGTTCTCATAGTATTGTTCTGGTTCGAATGCTTTACCCAGTACTTGGGTGTTGATCATACGAACGTTGAAATCCTTAATGTAGTCATATATATTTGTGCTAAGATAATATTGTCCATCTTTTTCCACCAATTCAACTTTAAGCTCCTGATCACCTTGTTCCACCAGTAGGTATTTCTCTTCTTTTTTCCATGGTTTAGCACCGTTTAGATATACATTTCCTTCGCTCCAGATTGGCAGATGACCAAAATGTACAGGGGCCAAAGCCATCATGTTTGGACGCTGGGTAAAGTCAAACTGTGAAATCCATTCATCATAGTTTGGATACTCATCGAAAACATGTGTACCGACTTCTCTATTTTCTCGGACAGTTTTTTCTGGATCATGATCATTAGGGATGACATAGTCTTCAGATGGCCACTTCTGGATAAAAATATTATTGTAGAAACGGTTGTCGCCATGAAGAATGGTCATCCAGCCCATCACTTCTGTACGGTGTGGTATATGGTATGGTGTATAGCGTGGGCCTGTTCCACCGCCAACGGAGGTAAATGCACCACAGATAAGGTTATGAACCAAAGCCACGCCTTGTGTTGCACAGCGAAGGCTTACATCTGAGAGAAGAATATTGTTATCTATAAGTGTTGGTCCATGGCTGACTTCTACAAAAATATCCTGAGAATTCATGCCTCCTTGAAGGAATTTGGCGTAAGGTGGCCGCTGGTTATCATGAAGCAGGTTCTGGGTAATACGTGTGCCCTGAGCTTGCCAGTCGCACCATATTCCCATTGTACAATGGTGGATATGGTTACGACGCATAATAACATCAATGGCAGCATGTAATTTTATACCAGCAACTTCTGCTCCTCCAAGCTCTTGCATATTATTTATATGATGGATATGGTTGTCCTCAATAATACTAAACACAGCACCCATCCGGCCAATAATGCCACCTTGTTCGCAGTGATGGATGTTGCAGCGGCGAACTATATGACTGCCGATATTTTCTTTCAGCCAACCGTGATATTGACCGCGGCAAATAGCATCGCGTTCCATCTGGGTAGGACTCTTTACATGCTTGTTTGTGAAATAATGTTCGTTATCAGGATCATAATATTTGCCTAGTGAAATACCAGCGCACTTGCTGTTTGAAATTTCGCAGTCTTCTATGATCCAGCCTTTACTCCAGTGAGGACCAATCATGCCGTCCTGAAAAGCTGCAGGTGGTGCCCAGGTGGTGGCAGCTTTATCGATTTTGAATCCTCTGACCGTAATATAACTAACACCTGTTTTGGATGGCATAAAGCATCTGCGGCGTACATTGATTTCTACATTTTCCTCATTGGGATTCAAGCCCTGGAAATTGGCATAAATAATTGTTTCATCAGTTTCTCTGTCCTGTTCAGTATACCACTTATAAATAGATTCTTCTGGTACCCAACTGCACTCATAAACTTCGCCTTTGATGCACTCTTCTAAAGTTGTGGCTTCATACATGGCCTTGTCATTTAAATAAACACAGCCGGTATGTTTATTAGGAGTAGCGAAATACCAGTCGCCGTATACTATAGTTGTATAGGGATTGTATTCACCGAAAAAACTATTTGGGATCCGGCATACCCAGACATTTCCTTCATAATGCTCCCAGGTTTTTACCTGTTCTGCACCAGTAATCACAGCACCAAGAGGGGTTGTACTGATATAAGTAATACGAGCATCTTCAGTACCAGAATTAGCTGGATCTACATATTCCCGATAGATACCTGGAGCTACCAATATTTCATCACCAGGTTGCGCTACTTTGGCGGCATCGTTAATACGCTTAAAAGGTCTTTCCTTGGAACCATCGCCGTCTTTAATAGCATTTGCATCTACATAGTATTTCATGATAATACCTCCTCGTATGATATATGTTTTAGTAGCGCTCTTCCGCGCTAAAATCTATTTTTTATATTCTTTTTTAAACTTGAATACAGTTTTAATAGATATATTCTAATGTTATAATTGCCCTAAGAATAATTAGAAAAGCATAATTCTTTCACACCATATCATTTGGGTATTATCTAATATAGCGTGCTTATTGACTTAGATGTCATATTCTATTTACTTCAGAAGGTGCATCTTATTATGTATCCCATTGCGAAAGATAACAAACAGAAGAAGCAACTATTGTTAAAATATGTATTAGGATACTACTCTTGACATTATTATATCATGCTGATTTAGCATAATTCAACATTATTTATTTAATTATGTATAATTTGTTAATTATGTATATTCTGTTTTCTCAAAAATATGTAAGTGTAGCCTAAACATACCGTTTGTTAAGGAGGAAATATGCCATGGTTTGATCTAGGTTTGTTGCCAGGATTATTGGATATCGGGTATAATAATTATTAAATATCTTCAACGGAATAGTATTAAAAAGCTAGAAGGGTTATGGTGATTGATATGAATGAAACAATTCGTACTCAACTTTCACATCGTACAATTCGTGAGTTTAAGGATCAGAAGATTCCTCATGAAGTTTTTGAACAACTGATAGAAGTAGCAAGACGTACAGCTACATCTACAGGTATGCAAGCTAGTTCAATTATCCGAGTTACAGATCCGGAAATGAAAAAAAAGATTGCTGAGATTTGCAATCAGGAGTATGTTGCAAGAGTCGCTGCACTTCTCATTTTCATTGTAGATCAATATAGGAATAATCAAATTGCAAAAGAGAAGAATTGTTATGTTGAAACTGCTGGAGATATGGATCGTTTTTTTGCAGCATTCACCGATGCATGCCTGATGGCTCAAAATCTTGTAACAGCTGCTGAATCTATGGGTCTAGGAACAGTTTATTTAGGCAGTATTCTCAATGATTCAGAGAAAATTTGTCAACTTCTAAAACTACCTGAATTAACCTTTCCGGTTATTGGTCTTGGTCTTGGGTATCCTAATCAGAATCCTCAGCTAAAACCTAGGATGGAAATGAGGCTAAGGGTTTTTGAGAATAGCTATAAAGATTTTGACAGTTATCTTGATGAAATTAAAGAATACGATAAAGAAATGCGTACTTACTATGATCTAAGAGAACCAGGCAAACGGGTTGATAGTTTCAGTAATCAGGTGGTTAGCAGATTCAACCAACGCATCCCTAAGCGACAGGAGATACTGAATGTTATTCGCAAACAGGGATTTGATTTAAAGGTAAAATAAATAATACACTAGTAATTCTCTTTTTGAATTCTATGAGGCGATAAATGATATAATTAATACATCTGGTATAGCCATTGGTGACTTATTAGGAATGCTTACCATCGATGATGGTGTTATCTCCACAAGAAAGGCAAAATCTCTCAAATACTTAATTATACAGTATTTGAGAGATTTTTTATGTTATTGTGCTGGGTATAAAGAGAACAGGCAAAATTCTCAAAGCAATATTAATGTATTCATGGTAGATACGATGCAGAAATGTAATAAAAAACCATATACTTTTTTGATATATTCACCCTAATTGTGGGTAAATAATTTATAATAC
>JAAYKZ010000239.1 GCA_012522165.1 Clostridiales bacterium | reverse complement strand
GTTTATATCTATATATGTGTATTTGGGGGTAAAAAATATGCCGAAAAATAAGGAAAAGCTCATTAGTTTGTGGAATAAATATAGACATTTTTCCCTTCTTTCCCTTTATGGAATATGCCAAATTTGGTTTAATTATTGTGAGAAAACAATACGACCAAAATATTTTATGTATTCGCCAATAGATGATTATATACCTTTCAATAAATTTTTTGTTGTGCCTTATCTATTTTGGTTCGCTTATATGGGGATTGGGTTTCTATACTTGGGCCTAGTATCAAAAAAAGATTATTATAGGCTATGCTGGTTTATATTCGGAGGAATGTGTATTTGTTATGCATTATATATGATATTTCCTAATGCACAAAACTTAAGGCCCACTATAGTGGAAAATGATATATTCTCCAGAATGATAAAGCATATATATAGTACAGATACCAACACCAATGTAGCACCCAGTATCCATGTGCTTAATTCTATTGCTGTTCATGTTGCACTAATAAATTGTGAAGAGTTTAAGAAAGAGTCAAAGATTTGGAGGGCCCTATCCTTTATAACTGCTGTACTTATATGCCTTTCCACTGTCTTTATTAAACAGCATTCTATCAAGGATGGTATGTGGGCTGCACTTCTAGCTACAGTATTGTATATTGCTATATATAAAGTACCTGCCTTTTTTGAAAAAAGAGACATCTTTGCTACCGATGCAAATAAAACATCTCTTTAAGAATTCAAAGAAAGAGAATATAGCCAGTATTATAGAAAAAGTGGATCTTTAAATTGGATCCACTTTTTGTTACTTTCACATATATAAATCTCAAATAAGTATTTAAACATCAACACATAAAAATCCTTATTGCTCACAACAATATATCAACATGAATAAATCATTCAATAACAATAAAGGCTGTCTCTCCAATATCTGCCCAACTGTGTATAAACTTTGCATGACTAGTATAATTTCTAACACACATATGAGAGCGAGGTGTTGTACCTATGGAATGAAGATATTCTATCATGCCCGGATCTATTCTCTTACCATTATCCATTTTATAGTTAACAGGAACCCCATGGATATATCCTCCTCCTGAAAATCGTATTGCATATGGGGCATAGCCTGCAATTTGTGTAGTGCCATCCTCAAGATATAGAAATTTATCTCTCTTTTCAATAGCCATATAATATCCTAAGGGAGTTTCTAAGGAATAGGTGCCCTTTACCCCTGTAGTTGAAAGACCATAGGATATTAATGTCCATTGCCCATCTATAAGTTCAAACACTCCCTGATTCTGATTCTTGCGATCTACTATTATTACTTTATTTAGTTTAGTTAGAGGTTTCTTTGTATTTATATATTTGACCAACACCCAATATTCACCTTCAAATCCTACAACTTTTACCTTGGTAAAGCCGTCCTTTTTGTCTAATACTTGCACTAGCATGCCGTCAGGTATATATCTGAATTCTGATGATTTATTTGGCTCCAGATATCCTGCAGCACTTTGGCTTCTTCTGTAGCCATAGGAGTCCCAAGTTTGGCCATTAATTTTAGGAGGGATTCCATTTACATTCTTATAATTGCTTATATAAGCCAATGGGCCAGATAAAACTGACTGCTCTAATACTTCAATACCC
>JAAYKZ010000238.1 GCA_012522165.1 Clostridiales bacterium | reverse complement strand
CATAGTATAATCCTTATGACTAACCATTCCTGCTACAGAATAAATATAGGGCATCAATCTGTAGCGCAGTTTTAAAAAGCGAAGCAGAGTATCATAAAATATTGAACCTGGTTCTCCAAACCTCCACACCTCTCTTGGGGTGTCAGTTCCATGGGAGCGGAATATGGGTAAAAAGGTAGCATATTGAAACCATCTAACATATAGCTCCCTATAGCCTAAATCATTACAGCCCTCATCAAAATCCCCGTCCCAAAACCATAGATCTGGCTTGTTCTTTGTAAAAAATGCTCCTATATCATTTGTCCAGTAGGGCTCACCAGTTACACAAAAATTTAGACCTTCAGGGATCTGCTTTTGCAAAGTGTCCCATTTGGCAGTAATATCTCCCGACCATGTTATGGTCCCGTATCGATGCTGTCCTGCATAGGCTGAGCGGGTTAGATTTATAACTCTTTTTTCTTCTGTAGTCTTTCTTTGTCCTTCATAAATGCCTTTGGAATGCAATAAGGAGTATGCGTTTATATATTCCGGATCCAGATATTTTTTGGCTTCCTCGGTATTAATCATCAACCTTTCCTCAGGTTCAGGCTTTACTGCTCCTTTCCAGTCGGCTTCAAAGGGTTCAGTACAATCACACCACCAAGCATCAATACCTTTTGAGAATAATCCCCTATTAGCCTGATTCCAATATAATTCCCTGGCCTTTTCTTCAAAAGCGTTGTATGTAGCCTGATTCCCTAATAGAAAGCCCCTTTCTTTCATCTCCTTATGGTTTTGCCCACCAGCATTCATAATGGGCCATATGGATACCATCAAGCGTGCATTCATAGAATGAAGCTCATCCATCATTCCCTCAGGGTCAGGAAATCTTTCCTTATCAAGGATTTTTTCACCCCAAAGATCTCCTGACCATGACATCCAGTCCAACACTATTACATCCAGAGGGATCTGGCGCTTTCTATATTCCTTTACTACTTCTATGAGCTCTTGCTGGCTTTTATATCGTTCCTTAGATTGTATATATCCAAAAGCCCATTTAGGCAGCATAGGAGTTTTCCCGGTAAGATGTCTGTAATTTTTGACGATGTCATCAAATGAAGGCCCATATATGAAATAAAAGTCCATCTCATCATCCACATCTGTCCATATATAGGAACCATATATATCATCACGAAAGATCATAAGGGAATAACTATCTATCAGTAATCCATATCCTTTGGTGGAAACCAACATGGGTACTACAGCCTTCATGTTTTGCTGATAAAGATATCGGTGCTGACCTCTTAAATTCATAATCCCTTCTTCATGAGAACCTAGACCATATAGAGCTTCTCCTTCATCCCATTCAAATGATAGCTTTGTATGATAGGCTCTACGATCTATCTTTTTTGTATAACTTTGGCTGCTGGCTCTCAAGCCATCTGCACTTTGTTCAGTTTTTATTTGGACATCTTGCTCAAATACAGTTTTCTCTACATCTATAGGATCCAGGAGCTTGCCTCCATGTTCTGGCTCCTTTACTAGTATTTGGCCATTCCTATCCATGTAGATAAAGGCACCTGTTTCTTTATTGATTACAATTTGTAAATTCTTGGTGTAGAACTTTATCTCATCTTCTGATTCCATTACATCATAAGCTAACTCTTTCTTTGCATCCCTTCTAACTATCAAACTGTCCTTTGGGCTAAAATCATCTTCCAAAGTATATACTATTCGAACAATGCTATCTGTAAAGGGTTCAAGTTTAATTTTGCCCTTTCCAGTTTTTAGCAATAAGTGATCCTTATGTTTTTCATAATTACATATTCTCATAATTACACCCCCTGGAAACCTTTCAATGATTTACCCTATAGAAGTAAGGTTTTTATCAAGAACCACCTTGTTTTCTATATCAATATTAGCAGTTTTGTCCCCGTATCTTACAGCATAGACCCCCGGATTTTTGGCTTTCAAAACTACTTTAGACAATTCTCCCTGCTTCCATTCAATGTCCAATTCAATGCCTCCCCTTGCTCTTATTCCTTTTATCATTCCGTTAGGCCAAGCTTTGGGCAAGGCTGGCAGTAAATTAATTTCTCCTTCATGGCTGTGTACCAGCATTTCAACAATTCCGGCAGTTCCACCAAAATTTCCATCAATCTGGAAGGGTGGATGATTGTCGAATAAATTAGGCAAGGTTGATTTAGCAAGTAAGCCAAGGAGATTTTCATAAGCATTTTCTCCATCTTCCAATCTAGCCCACATGTTAATTATCCAAGCCCTGCTCCAACCTGTATGACCTCCGCCATATTTTAATCTTCTTTCCAAAGTCTTTCTAGCCCCTTGGGCCAGCTCCGGTGTTTTGCGAACGCTGATCTGATTGCCAGGATGCAGTGCAAAGAGATGAGATATATGTCTATGTCCAGGCTCTACTTCCTCATAGTCCTCTGCCCATTCCTGTATCTGTCCATATTTCCCAATCTCAGGTTTTGGAAGCCTCTCTATTACTTCTTGAAACTTCTCAGTATATTCATCATCTATTTCCAGAATTTTTGCCGCCTCAATGCAACGAGTATAGAGAGCATAGATTATTTGACTGTCCATAGAAGGTCCAATGCACAGAGCCCCTTCTTCACCATTTTCTAACCTATAAGTATTCTCTGGAGATACCGATGGACAAGTCACCAGACGTCCTTTTGAATCCTCTACCAAGAAATCCAAGAAGAATTCTGCTGCCTCTCTCATAACGGGATATTTTTCTCTTAGAAACTCAACATCCTGAGTGAATTCATAGTGATCCCACAGGTGTAAGCACAGCCAGGCTGCTCCCATGGGCCAATAGGTAGCTGGAATATAAATATCCTGAGGTGCTGTATCACCATAGATATCTGTATTATGGTGGGCAGTAAAACCTCTGCATCCATACATTACTCTAGCAGTACGGCGTCCCGGTTCCCTCATTCTTTCAATCAAATCAAATAAAGGTTCATGGCATTCCGACAAATTGCACACTTCTGCAGGCCAATAGTTCATCTGGGCATTAATATTTATTGTGTATTTGCTATCCCAGGGAGGTAGCATATCTTTATTCCATATACCTTGAAGATTAGCTGGTAGTGTTCCCGGTCGACTGCTGGATACTAGAAGATAACGTCCAAATTGGAAATACAGGCAAATAAGGCCTAAATCCTCTTTTCCATCCTTGAGTCTCTTAAGCCTCTCATCTGTAGCAAGAGACTCCAGCTCCTCCTCATTATTGGGATTTTGAAGATCTAACTCCACACGACAAAAAAGCCCCTGATAATCCTTTACATGATCTTGGAAAAGATCCTCATAATTTTTTCCTGCAGCATGGTCTATATATTTTTTACATACATCAAAATAGTTTTCATGTCTAAATGAAGTTGCAGCTGAAACAAAAAGAACAACGTCATCTGCATCTTCTACTATAAGATTTTCACCAATAGTATAAACATGCCCTCCTTTGGCCACGGCACGTACTATGGTGCAAAAGTCAATTCCTTCTTGCCCGCCGGAATTACCCTGAAGCATAATGGCGTCATCAGATATCTTCTCAATTTTTTCTATGTATTTTCCTCTTCTAAGCTGGGCATTAAATGATATACTACCTGGCTTGTCTGCTGCAAGCCTAATAACAATTACTTGATCTACCGCACTTGCAAAATATTCTCTGGTGTATTTAACCCCATCATGGAAATAGCTTACTCTGGCTATACTTTGGTTAATATCCAACTCCCGACAATAACCCTCTGCTCTATTTTCATCATGGTCAAAATTTAAGAATAGGTCCCCTAAAGGTTGATAGTGCCTCTGACCCTCCGGTGTCCCAGACAAGGCCATGGCAGCAAGCTGCTCAGCCTTTTTTATTTCTCCTTTAAATAACAGTTCACGAATTTTGGGTAAATAACGTAAGGCATCGGGATTATTCCTGTCAACTGGTCCTCCATACCAAATGCTATCTTCGTTTAGTTGAACATGCTCTCTTTTTACAGTACCAAAAACCATTCCGCCTAATCTTCCATTACCGATGGGCAAGGCTTCATTCCAATCTGATGCCGGGCTTTTATACCACAACCTGGTATTTTTCATTTTCTTGCCTTCCACTGTATCCAAACTCCTTTCCTCTTAATCGTCCCTATATTTTATCTTATGCCATCCCAGGCCCTACCACTTGAGCCACAAAGTTGAATTTTATTACGTGCTACCTTTTTTACAGCCTCTTTAGCTTTGCCCATATACTCTCTCGGATCATTTTCTTTTGGATTTGCTGTAAATACATCCTGAATGGCCTGCGCCATAGGTACTTTAAGCTCGGTAGCAATATTAACCTTACATATACCTCTACTTATAGTTTCTTTTATATCCTTATCACTAACTCCTGAACCACCGTGAAGTACCAAAGGAATCTTTACTTTTTCTCTAATAGCAGATAATCTGTCAAAATCTAATTTGGGCTCCCCTTTGTAAAGACCATGTGCTGTACCAATGGCAATAGCCAAAGAATCCACCCCTGTAACTTGGGCAAAATCCTGTGCCTCTTCAGGTATGGTAAGTGCAGCATCTCTTTCATCTACAGTTATATCATCTTCCGTTCCACCAATTCTACCAATCTCTCCCTCCACTGCTACACCAACAAGCTTTGCAATATCCACTACCCTCTTAACTGTAGCTACATTTTCATGGTATGGGAGCTTGGAACTGTCTATCATAACTGATGTATAACCTGCACGAATACACTGCATGATTGTTTCAAAGGATTCACAGTGGTCAAGGTGCAGTGCGATGGGGATGTCATAAAGCTCTGCTGCTGTCTTAACACAGGCAACTACATAAGGTATTCCTGTGTGTTTTAATGTGCCGGGTGTAGTTTGTATAATTAGAGGAGATTGTTCCTCCCAGGCTGCCTCCACCACGGCTTGAATGGTCTCTAAATTATGTATGTTAAATGCTGCAATGGCATATCCTTCCCTTTGTGCATTTTTTAACATCTTTATTGGATTAACAAGTGGCATTATTCTTCCTCCTGCAAATATTAATTAATTGGACATTAAGCAAAAATATATTGTCATTGATGATCCCATTAATATGATCCCATTAATATGATCCCTTTAGTATGATCCCTTTAGTATGATCCCTTTAGTATAATCCCTTGAGTATTGGTACAATAGATTTAATTAATAAGAAAGTTGGTTCAATAGATTTAATAGGAAAGTGAAGAATATTAATGTATTTCACATAATATTCTTCACTTTAACACTAGTACATCTTTAGACGGTAGGAATTGTGCCATCTACATCCCATAAATCCGTCCAATCTTTTGCCCCTTCCCACAAGAATACCTGTCCTTTGATAAGGCGGCAATTCTTGTCTATGCCTTCGATTTCCTTCATTTCTTCATCTGTAAGAGGATCTTTTATTGTCGCCTCTATATTGCTTAGATACTCATTGCGGTAAATGGAAAATGGAATAGGCACTTGACCACGCTGAACAGCCCATTTTACACATACCACTGCTGGATGAACATTTAATCTTTTAGCTATCTTTACAATAACTGGGTCTTCAATATCTACTGTGTCTTCAGGTGTTCTATCCCTATCAGGTCGTGTAGGTGAGCCTATTGGTGCAAAGCCCACGGGTACAATTCCATTATCAACCACAAACTTAAACAGTTCAGGCTGCTGGAAATGAGGATGAAGCTCCATCTGGTTACATGCCGGTTTTATTTTAGCATCTCTTAATAAGAGCTTTAGCTTGGGTACAGTCATATTGGAAGTTCCAATATGTCTTACCAGTCCTGCTTCCACCAATCTTTCCATCTGACGCCAAGTCTTCATAAAATTCTCGTGAATATAGGGTTTTGCACTGGGATCACGGAAATTTGGGTCAGCTCCTGGTGGATGATAATTGGGAAATGGCCAATGGACATAATACATATCCAAATAGTCCAGCCTTAAATCCTTCAATGTTTTTGCAACGGAAATGAGAACATCTCCATCTCCATGCATGTCATTCCACAGCTTGGAGCTAATAAATAACTCTTCTCTCTTGATGCCCGCGTCCATTACCTCTTGGAGAACTTCTCCAATTAAATGCTCATTTCCATATACCGACGCACAATCTATATGCCTGTAGCCTACAGAAATAGCACCTTTTACAGCCTGGGCAATATCTTCCCCTGAAAAACGATCAGAACCGAAAGTTCCCAGTCCAATGGCTGGCATCTCTACACCGGTATACAGCTTTCTTTTTGGTACCAGAGCTGGATCTACTCCATCGGGAGCAATGGCAAACTTCTTATCTTCCATGAGCTAACATCTCCTTTACTATAACATTTATTCTATAACAACACCTTTTTTCAAAATGATATTGGCATATAAAGCAGTCTCCCCTGTAGCAACAATAGCATAAGCCTTTTTGGAACGCTCATAAAATGCAAAACGCTCCATATGCTCAAAGTCAGTTGCTTTTCCACCATGCTTTTCTACAATACTGCGGTATTGGTCCCATATAACTGGTTTTACTGGATCACCAGGCACCACTTCCATTAAAGCAATAGGATGCTCAACATAAGTATCTAAAGGAAATAATTGTAATATTGCATCCAAAATTTTTGGAACTCCATGACCATCGCATCGAACTAATCTTTGAGCCATGCTTGCAGCAGGAAAATTTCCGTCTGCAATGACAATCTCATCCCCATGCCCCATCTCCATAAGAACCTTAAGAAGTTCTGGTGATACTATAGATGGAATACCTTTTATCTTTTTTCTTTCTCCTTTCAAATTTTATGATTTATCAAAGTTAGAATTAAATCATAGAATTATCTGAATCTGGTTAATTTCATGAATCAGCATTGGTTAGTATTTATTTAGCCATTCATCTTTAAAAACCGGCTTATCTAGATATCATTTCTTGCATATAATGAAGCTTCTTGCATATAATGAAGCTGCTCAAATGACTCTTTAAGTCTTTCATACAAATCCAAATATAATCTGTAGTAATCTTGGTAAATCCTATGATTTTTATCATCTGGTTCATGAATGCGCTGAATACGCACCGTTTCGCTAACAGCTTGCTCAAAGCTTGAATACACTCCTGCTCCTACCCCAGCAAGTATTGCTGCACCTAAAGATGTAGCATGATCGGAGAATGGGACATGGATGGTCTTTCCTGTTACGTCGGCTTTTATCTGACTCCACACATAACTATTGGCCGCTCCTCCCACACTGTTAAGGATTTCTACTTTAGCACCTACTTCCTCTGCTGTCTCTAGATTATGTAGAAGTGAAAAGGCCACACCTTCCATTATGGAGCGTATCATGTGAGCTCGTGTCTTATCATAAGATAATCCAAAGAAAACTCCTCTGGCCTTGCTGTCCCAAATTGGGGACCTCTCTCCTGCCATATATGGTAGAAAAATAAGTCCGTCACTACCTGGGCTAATGCCCTGGGCTTCCTCACTCATTATCTCATAAGGACTCATGCCCCTTTCACGTCCCAGTAGCTGTTCAAAGGTTCCCAGCTGTTCATTAAACCAGCGCAGGGTACCACTGCCGCCAACAGTACCGCCTTGAAGCAGCCACTGATTAGGAATAACATGATAACCTAAAATAAGTTTTGGGTGAATAAGAGGTTTATCAACTTGGATGCTCATGCCTCCTGCCTGACCCCCCTGCTCCTGGGTTTGGCCAGGCTTGATTACTCCTGCTCCCAGGGTGCAGCATGCGGCATCCAGCCCTCCTGCCACAACGGGAATGCCCGATACCAGCCCAGTTTCCTGAGCAGCCTTGGGGGTAACCGTACCTACCACTTCATGACTGTGATAAAGAGGGGCCATAAAATCTATGGATATCCCAAGTTCATCGGCTATATCCTCTTGCCAGCTACCTTTAGAAATATTGAAAAAATGAAATCCATAACCCTGGGAATAGTCCTGAGAATATTGGCCAGTCAACTTATAAACCATGTAGCTATTGCTCTGGAGAAACTTGTAAGTGTTTTTGTATATTTCTGGCTCATTCTCTTTAATCCATAGTATTTTTGGTGTAATATAAGCAGGATCCACAGGATTACCGCTAGTTCTAATAAGCCGATTTTCCCCTGATCTTTCTTTCATCCAATCAGCTTGTTTTTGAGCCCTGCGGTCTAGCCACAGCATGGCTGGTCGCAGAGGTGTTCCATTTTTATCTACAGGAATACAAGCCCAGCTGGTTCCATCTACCCCAATAGCCGCAATTTCCTCAGGATTTATTCTATTTTTTCCCAAAACCCCTTTTATTCCCTGGCTTGCAACCTGCCACCACTCCTGAGGATCCTGTTCTGCATAACCAGTATGAGGATAATAGGTTTGGTATTCTCCCGTCCAACTTCCCATTACCCTGCCGTCAAAATCAAAAACTGTTATCTTACATGCCGATGTTCCTAGGTCAACAGCTAAAAGAAATTTCTTAGACATATTACCCCTCCATGAGAATCTTGCCCTTCACCTTTCCAAGAATCTTTAAATCATCAAAGGCACTTGCTATAGCTTCCATACCTATCTTTCTATCGATTAACTTATCCACCTTTATTTGCCCGGTTTTTAGGTAGTAAGCTGCTAGCTCCCATTCCTTTCCTGGAAAAGGTGCAGAATAGGACATCCAAGAGCCGCCAACTGTTAGCTCCTTTCTGTTGATATATTCAAATTCTCTAGGCTCCAGGGTAATAGGTTTAGAGGGTGTGCCAATAAACATAACCTTACCCTTATTGGATGCTATCTCCAAGCTGAGTTTTTCTGTAAACTCAACCCCCGCAGTTTCTATTACCTGTTCAAAGCCACGTCCACCAGTAGCCTCCCATATCATATCCTTAAATCCCTCTTCTCCAGTATTGATACAGCAATAGGCACCATATTCTTTGGCAATTTTTAGTTTTTCATCATCAATATCAAAAGCGTATATGTTTTTTGCACCTAAGGCCTTGGCACACTGAAGTGTCAATAGACCTATAGTTCCCATTCCTACAATAGCAACATCTGAGCCTCCCTTAAAATCCATGACAAAAAGACCATGCAAGGCTACAGTAATAGGTTCCATGAAAGCCCCTTCAACAAATCCTACTTCATTAGGCAGTTTAACTGCATTAATTGCTGGCATTTTTACATATTCAGCCCAGCTGCCAGATGTACGGGAACCTATGAAGCTATAGTGTTTGCACTGGGAGTAGTGCCCTCTTAAGCAATCAATACACTTATGACAAGGAACAAGAGGCGCACCCGCTACTTTATCTCCTACCTGTACATTGGTTACATTATCTCCTATCTCCACTACTTCCCCCGAAAATTCATGGCCTAATATAATGGGATAAAAATGAGCACCAGTTCCCAATACTCTTGGTATATCAGAACCGCAAACACCGGTGGCTTTTACCCTAACCAGTACCTCATCATGGCCTATCCTGGGCATATCCACTTCTTCTATACGTATATCATCCTGTCCATGCAATACTGCTGCTTTCAAATTAGTCACTCCTTAATCAGAGCTAATCGTTTCGCGCTAGGGGAAAACCTAGCTCATTAGTTTTGTTATACTAATGAGCTAAGGTTTTCACTGAATCCCTTATTAATATTTCAGTTTTTAATCTGTGGATTGATGGAAAAGACCCATAATCCCCGTTCAGCCTATTTAACAGTATACGTGCTGCAGTCTCACCTATCTCATCCATTGGTTGGACAACAATGGACAGTGAAGGCTTTACTATCTTAGCCAGCTGAATATTGTCAAAACCAATGAGAGATACTTGGTCGGGCATTATTATATTATTCTTATTGATGGCCATAATAGCCCCTAGAGTCATTTCGTAGTTGGTTACGAATATACTGGTTGGAGGATTGGCCATCTCCATGAATTCCTCTAAAATGCGATAGCCGCTTTCAATATCGTATCCTCCATATTTTATAAGGCTCTCATCTATATCCACAGCATAGTCTTCGTGAACTCGTATATAGCCCTTAATACGTTCTTGGGTTGTATAAACGTTCTTGGGTCCTCCTATAATTCCTATACGCCTATGCCCACGCATTATAAGCTGCTCCACCGCACTATATGCAGCGTTTAGATTGTCAGACATTACTACATCACAATCTACACCCTTAAGCATTCTGTCTATCAAGAGAACGGGAATATCTTTATTTCTAACCTCTTGAATGTGGGATATATCTCCCCCATGAGGCACCATAATAATGCCATCTACCATTTTATTGACAAGGAATTCTAATTTGATTTTCTCTAAAGTAGAATTTTCCCTATAATTGCACACAATAGTACTGTATCCATGCTGTAATAATATATTCTCTATTTTTGAAATAATGCTGGTAAAAAAGATATTTTCCAAGCTAGGGATAAGAACGCCTACTGTCATAGTGCGGTTGGTCTTTAATCCCCTAGCTAATTCATTAACTCTAAAATTCAATACTCTAATAGCTTCTTCTATTTTCTTTCTATTTTCTTCAAGGACATTTCCACCATTTAAATACTTGGATACAGTTGCTATTGATAATCCAGCGTATTTAGCTACGTCTTTTATAGTGGCAGGTATTTTTATCACTCCCATCGCGAAACGTTTAGCCTTATATTCATATTAGCACTTACACCATTGAAAGTCAATAAATTTAGCAAGGT
>JAAYKZ010000237.1 GCA_012522165.1 Clostridiales bacterium | reverse complement strand
GCTCTTTTCCACTCGATTGTGCCTCTCAAGAATCAACTTGCGATCCATTGCATATCTTTGCTCCTTTTCAAACCAGATTTATTGCCATGGTTTCACGTGAATAATTGCCATGGTTTCAGCCTATCAAGCGATGTTCACATGGAGACAAAACAAAGAACTAAGCTTAGAGAATGGCTTGTTTTATTTTCCGTCCATTTATGACAATTTGACCAAATTTAAAAGTTCAGCGCCAAATAATACAGGGACGATAAGGTAATTGCCATGTAATAGAGTAGTGAAAGCTCTTAGCATCTCGTCTGCTAATATCAATTTTTAATTTTAATTTTCATCTTTTTACCCTTTTCGCTCCATGACTTCGCTTATATATTTCTTATATCATACTACGTTCAAATTCCAATGTATCCAAATTAATTTTAATGAAATTGCCGCTATAACCAAGCAATTTGAGGAACACTATATCTATTAGGCTAATGATTCGAAAGTATTCCCGTAGTTGGTCAGTTTCATTACTAGATTGAAATTTGGCTCTGTGTGCTAGGCTATTACGTGTACCCTTTACTTTTGATAATTCACCTTGGGGAATTTGTAGTCTTAAGTCGTACGTTAATAGTTTTAATAAGTTTAAATAAGACCTACGATTAAGTTCTGATATCTTTTCAATCATCTCACCAAGTTCGCTTTCCTTAATATCTGGAAATAGAGTTTGAATATCCTTCTTAAGCAGGCTTCGGAGTTTCTTTTCTTTCTTATCGAAGTCGATTTTGATTTTGTCTAAACCGTGCTGGATAGCATGACATCCTTGAAGGAGGTCAAGGAGTGCTACAGCAGTTAGCGCTCTCGTTTCAAGATATACCGTTTCTCGTTTAGCATCGAGATACAGTTCAATAGCAGTGTTAAGATTGTAGCTATCGCGTAGTTTGAGATATTCAGGATAGATCTTTTCAATGAAAAGGATTGTATCTTGAGAACTCTGTGGATCTATCAATGGGAGACGTGAAAATGGCCAAGTTACGGCGTTCTTAAGTACAATTTTACGGGCTTTCCCGTCCTCTGTACATTCTTCAGCGCTGATCCAGGCTACTTTAGTACCCCGAGCTAATGATAAAAGGTTACATAATTCACCTACCTTGTCCATAACAACATTTAAGTCTAATGCTTCTGAGGGTTTAGCAATAAGTTCACATGTAACCGAAATGCTTTTTTGCGCCTTTACCTTGTGAATCACATCATCATAATTAGGTATGGGATTTACTACAGCTATTCCCCAGGGGAGATTAAACTCAAGGGTATATATTTTTACCTGCTTGTCATCTTGAATAGCTGTTTTTGATAGACGATTCCCTTTGAACTCAAAGTTAGCCATGCCGAACCTATAATATTGTCCTACAATATGTTGATTTTCGTTGCATAGTTCTATTTCCTGAGCCACAAACATCATTGTAGTCAGCACCATTGAAGTGATGTTGAAGTTATGACTTGTACTTAAAGCAACAACTTTTCCTCTAGTTTTGAAGTTAAAGCCATCATTTGTTACGCCATAAATATATTCAACGTCTTCTTGATAACAAGAAGTACCAAAGGTAAATTGGAAAAGAGGAAGAGTCTGCTCTGCACTCATCTCGAATATACACGTGATAAGGATCATCCCTGTTTCTATTTGTTGGATACATGCGCTGCAGGGAAGCTTGTTACCATTAGTCAGTCTGAGTTTTCCATTACCATGATATATTCTTACAATCTTGCCATATTCATTAATATTCAAATTTATACCTCATTCCATTGGCCAGGTAGGTATGAGAGTGTCTATTTCCCCCATAAGCTGAATGGTTTCTTTAAGAGCAACAATAATCTTTTGGTAGTGACACAGGTCATCAAAAGTTAACGTTCTACCTTTCCTATCCTTGAGCCATTTCTGGCAGACCTGATAACCTCCGATGTAAAAATTCCAAACCTCTGGGGGAACGCCTTCAAAATGCTGGCTTTTGTTGATATAGACTCGCTGATTATC
>JAAYKZ010000236.1 GCA_012522165.1 Clostridiales bacterium | reverse complement strand
TCTCCTCAGCTTTCTCTTTGGTCATGCCCTTATGCTTACGGAGCTCTACTAGCTCATTAGCATAGGCTTCAGCTTTGTCGGACTTTAGAGGATTCACAAAAGAAACCCCACTTAAATCAATATCTCCAGCTTTAGCTCTTATAGCCTCCTCATCCCCTAATAATATTATATTGGCTATGCCTTGACTAACTATCTTTTGGCTGGCTTCTAACATCCTTAGATCATCACTTTCAGGAAGTACAATAGTCTTTTTAGAAGCCTTAGCCTTTTCTAAAATCTTGTTCATTATACTCATAAAAAAACTCCTCTCTAAGCTTTAGTATATATAAGTGCTATCTATTAGCTATAATAATTGTTAAGATAGTCACAAAGTTCCCAGCCAAATAGTTATTCTACATTAATAGTCAAAATCCTTCATTTTCAAGAATTAATTCGCTGTTTTTCTACCTTGAAACAAGAGTGCCCAATTTATATAATTATTATATCCTATTAACCAAATTTTTTGAAGGAATGATAAATTTGATTAAAGTCTTGGGCATAGTCGCAGAATATAATCCTTTCCATAACGGCCATCTATATCACTTAAATAAAGCTGTACAGTTGGTACAGCCTGACTATATAATAGCTATAATGTCAGGAAATTTCACACAGAGGGGAGAGCCAACAATTATTGACAAATGGGATCGTACCAGAATGGCTCTAGAAAATGGTATCCATTTGGTTTTAGAGCTTCCTACTCTTTATGCCTGTCAGACAGCCGAGCTTTTTGCTACTGGGGCCATTAAAACACTGCATCAAACTGGTTTAGTTACCCATATAGCCTTTGGAAGCGAATACCAAAACATAGAGCATTTGAATACAATAGCAAGGATTTTTGCTGAAGAGCCTATAGAGTACAAAAAACTATTAAAAACCCATTTAACTCAAGGTTTATCCTTCCCCGCTGCACGCTTAAAGGCAGTTAAACAATATATTAAGTATACACAAGCTAAGGATAATTTATCCTCTCAAATTATTGATCAAATATTAAAAGGATCAAATTCTATCCTGGCGATAGAATATCTAAAAACATTAATAAGATTAAAAAGTCCTATACAACCTATGATTATACCCCGCGTGGGATCCTCTTATAATTCTGTCGCCATTGAAGGAGAGTATTCCAGTGCCACTGCTATACGTAAATCCTTGTTATCATGGAAAAAATGGGACTTAGTAAGTCATACACTACCCCATATTTCTCTCAAAATATTAAGAGATTCCATTAATCGTGGACGTGGACCTGTATCTATCAACTCCTTTGAACAACTGCTATTAGGTATGATTAGACAAGCTAGTCCTTCTGAAATTGCTAGTTGGATGGATGTAGAGGAGGGTCTTGAAAATCGCATAAAAAGATACGCTTTAGAGTGTACCTCTATTGAAGATTTTCTATTAAAAGCCAAGACCAAGCGCTATACCTATACAAGGCTACAAAGAATTTTAACCCACGGTTTACTAGGAATAAAGACCGATGATGTAATTAAATTTGGTATTAATGGTGGTCCTAGTTATATTAGGATATTGGGTTTTAATGCTCAAGCTACTCCTCTTTTAAACAAGCTTAAAAAAACATCTAAGCTACCTATTATTACAAAACCGTCACATTATTACAGATATAATTCTGATAATATCAATAAAATATTTGAATATGAAATATTGGCTACAGATCTATATGTGCTGGGCTTTCCAAATCCAGAGCAACGAAGGGGTGGACAGGAGCTTACTCAAGGTATTGTTAGGATTTAGCTTGAAATTCTGCTATCTTTCTGTTTATGTCATCAATCACCTTTAAAGTTGCCTTTCTTCCCTCTTCAACACATCGATTTACTTCGTCAAAATTCATTGGATTAATGTCTGCGAGTTCAGGATATATGTATATATCATCATTATTAATTACGCTATCCACTAATGCCAACTCCATTACTTCAAGGGATTGGAGTATAATTCCTCGTATATTGGAT
>JAAYKZ010000235.1 GCA_012522165.1 Clostridiales bacterium | reverse complement strand
AATTATTATACAAAGGCTATATCAAACTATTTTCTAACATCTATTTTAATTGAACTAACCCAACAGTCTATGAATTATTTTACATCAAATATTGACACTAACACTTCCTATCAATTTACAGAAATAATAGAATGGATAAAGGCAAACGTAGACAAGCCCCTAACTGTATCAGAAGTATCTAGTGCTTTTAACTATAATCCTAATTATCTATCTAACCTTTTTAAGGCTAAAACTGGATATTCACTAATTAGGTTTATAAATAAGACCAAGGTATCAAAAGCAAAAGAACTCTTACTAAAGACTGATAAAACAATTAAAGAAGTAGCCTATGACCTAGGTTTCTCAGATGATAAATACTTTATGAAGGTTTTTAAGATGTATATGAATATGACCCCTTCCCAATTTAGAAATGCCCACTACAATATCCATATAAATAGTAAGTGATTATTACAAAAAGAACCACCATACATATATGTTTCATATGCAGGTGATTCTTTTTTATTATCCTAAATTACCCCTTATAATCCACACTACTTAATACTATTTTGCTTTTAGTTTAGACTTTCTTCCCTCTTTATTCTCCTATTTCAGCTGTCATTTTCCTGAGCCAGTTCTTTTGTTCCTCTCCTAGGTATGGACTTAATTTATTGTAAGTATCCCTGTGATAATTATTTACCCAGTCAATCTCATGCTGTTCTAACAGGGACACATCAATCGCCCTTATATCTATAGGGCAATAAGTTAACATCTCAAAGCGGTAAAACTGTCCTGCTTCCTGGTGGAATTTATCTTTTACCACCACTAAAGTGTTTTCAGTTCTAATTCCATATCTATTCTCCTTATAAATCCCCGGTTCGATGGTTACCAGCATACCAGGTTCTAGAGGGATATCTGTACTAAAACCTTGAGGGCCTTCATGAACACTGAGGCAAAAGCCTATTCCGTGGCCAGTACCGTGCTTATAGTTTATATGAAATTTCCACAGCGGTTGCCTTGCTAAGGCATCCAAGCTTTTACCTGTAGTGCCCTCTAAAAAAACTGCTGTAGCCATGGCTATATTGGATTTTAACACCAGGGTAAAGTCCCTTTTTTGCTCATCAGTAATATCTCCCAATACAATGGTTCTGGTTATGTCAGTAGTACCACTTAAGTATTGACCTCCGCAGTCCAATAGCAAAAATCCTTCAGGCTTTAGTACTGCGTAATTTTCCGGTGTGGCCTTATAATGTACTATTGCACCATTGGCATTGTATCCTGCTATGGTATCAAAGGATGCTCCAAGACAGTACTCTTGTTCTTTTCTAAATTCTAATAACTTATCATCTACATCAAGTTCCGTAATCTCATCTACCCCTATATTGGTATCCAACCAGTGCAGGAAATTTACCATAGCCACTCCGTCTTTGATATAGGTTTCTTTGATATTCTCTATTTCAACAGAATTTTTAACAGCCTTTAGCCTAGATATTATATCCTCCTTGTTCACCATCTTGCTCTTTTTTACAGCTGAGTAGATAGCATAACTATTCTTGCTATTATCCACTAGTATGCTTTTATCAGGGGCAATAGCTGCAAGTTCCTTAAAAATATCTTCATAGTCCTTAACCAAAATTTTATTTTCCTCTAAATAGGCCTTAACCTCATGAGTGAGTTTCTCCTGATCAATAAACAAGGTCACAGAAGTCCTGGATATCAGAAGGTAAGAAATGAAAACAGGGATATAGGATACATCGTTTCCTCTCAGGTTCAAAAGCCAAGCTATGGAATCTAAAGCCGAAACAATATAATAATCTACCTTATTTTTCTCCATTTGCCCAAGCACCTGATCCAGCTTTTCTTTAAGGGAAAGGCCAGCAAAAGCCAGGTCGTGAATAAATAGCTTTTCCCTTGGTAGACAAGGTCTGTCCTCTTTCCATATCTGGCTTATTAAATCTATATCACTCTTTATAAAAATTCCCTTTTTATCAAAGCGGTCCTTCATCTTTAATGCGTCTGCACAGGACATTGCTTTGCCATCAAAACCAACACCCTGGCCTTTTGATAAGTTTTGCTCTATAAATTCCATATAATTAGGAATACCCTTTTCCATCTTATATAGTTCAAATTCGCTGTCCTTAATCTGTCTAGCCGCCTGAATATAATAGCGTCCATCTGTCCAGAGAATGGCTTTGTCAAGGGTGACAACTACTGTCCCTGCAGATCCGGTAAAGCCAGATATCCACTCCCTGGACTTATAATGATCGGGAACATACTCATTTAGATGAGGATCTGTACTGGGTATAATATAAGCATGAATTCCATATTCCTTCATCTTTTCCCTTAATAGGTTTAACTTCTCATTTACAGTCAATTTGCAAACTCCTCTCAGTAAGTTTAATAAATATAATATAATTTTACCCTTTTATAGCTTTGAATGTAACCCCTTTTATAAAACAATTATAGGATATAAGGTTTCAGGCAGCAAATAAAAGCCTCCATATAACTAAAAACCACCCTGCTCATACAATTGAGCAAGGTGGTTTTAGATTGCTAACCTATATATTATTTATTAACCTTAGCTAGTCTTATAACATTCCAAGAGAGGTTCTTAAGCCTAGCAGTCAACAATCCGTCTACAAGCTCTGTACCCTGCTTATTAGTTGGTACTACATTGTTAGGATTATCGCGAGTATTTGCAGCTTTAACATCTTCATGTTCTAAAGCTATGTGCTCTACTACTTCATATCCTGGGAAGTTGCGTAGGTCACACTCTAATACTAAATCATCCTCCATATCCCTGTTGACTGCGAATATGGTTAATTCTTCATTTTCCTCATTCCATACCGCTGTGCTATCCAAGCAAGGAACATCAGTGTAATCCTTGGTATCGTATACAGGAGAGTTAATAACAGGATTAAGGGCAACTCCTCTACCATATACTGACGCATGCATGTATGGATAGAAGATAGTCTGACGCCATGCTGGTCCTCCATTTTCTGTCATTATAGGAGCAATAACATTTACCAGCTGCGCCATGCAAGCCAGCTTTACTCTATCAGCATGCTTCAATAGGGTAATAAGCATAGAACCAACAAGTAGAGCATCTTCAAATGTGTAGATGTCCTCTAATTGTGGTGGTGCAATGGACCAAGGCTCTATCTTCTTATCTGCCTCATTAGAATGGTACCATACATTCCACTCGTCAAAGGAAAGATTTATGGTCTTCTTGCTTCTCTTCTTAGCCTTTACAAAGTCACATATGGATATTACGGATTTGATGAACCTATCCATATCCAAGGTTTTTGCAAGATAGTTAGGAGTATCATTGGAACGATTTCCATAATACTGATGTAGGGATATATAGTCTACAAGATCATAAGTATGATCAAGTACTGTTGCTTCCCATTCTGCAAAGGTTGGCATATTGATATGGGAGCTTCCGCAGATTACCAACTCAATGCTAGGATCTACCCATCTCATAACCTTAGCTGTTTCACAGGCTAGTCGGCCATATTCTTCAGCCGTTTTGTGTCCAATCTGCCATGGACCGTCCATCTCATTACCCAGGCACCAAACCTTTATGTTGTGTGGTTCTTCATATCCATGGGATCTTCTCAGATCACTCCAGTATGTACCACCTGGATGGTTGCAATACTCTATAAAGTTGCGAGCTTCATCTACTCCTCGAGTTCCCAGGTTAACAGCCATCATAACCTCAGTATCTACTTTTTTTGCCCAGTCTACAAACTCATTAGTACCAAACTCATTGGTTTCAATGGTTCTCCAGGCCAGCTCCAAACGCCTTGGTCTCTGATCTTTTGGGCCCACTCCATCTTCCCAATTATAACCAGAAACAAAGTTCCCACCGGGGTAACGTATTACGGGTACTCTCAATTCCTTAACTAGTGAGATAACATCTTTACGGAAACCATTTTCATCAGCCTCAGGATGGTCTGGCTCGTAAATTCCGCCATAAATAGCCCGTCCTAAATGTTCAATAAAAGAACCATAAATACGATCATCTACCTTACCTATAATGAAATCCTTGTCCAAGATCATTTTAGCATTTTTCATGATTCTAATAGCCCCCTTAGATTTGTTTTTATCTAAAGCTCATGTATATCTTATCAGCTGTTTGCCATAATGTCAATTAGTTAGCATATATGTTAATTAGTTTGAATTTATAATACTTTTTTGGTGCTAAAAAATTGATAACCTAGCAAACAGCAATTAAATAATAGGATTGCACTTAGCTTAAAGAAGAAACTACAAAGGCATTGGGTCAATAACCCAACGCCTTTATTAACTTATGAGACCCTCAAATAGCAGCTTAACTTATCACAATCACAAAGTTCCAGCTTGCCTCTCTCTATCTTCCAATATTGAGCTACACACTGGGATTTAGCTATCTCATCCACCAATTGACCATGACAGGTAAGAATAAAAATCTGATGGGTATTGGCCAACTGAGATAAGATTTCTATGGACTGGCTTAAATGCATACTGTCAAAGTTTGCAAAGGAATCATCGATAATAACTGGCAGACTAGGCTTGATATCCATTATACGGCTTAGTCTAACTGCCAGATAAAGCTGCTCCCTGGTTCCTCTGCTTAGCATATCTATGGTTTGGGGCTTAGCTTTTTCGGAAAGTATGGCTGCAAATTCCCACTCCGCTGAGGACTTTGAAGGCAAAATGCCACTATAATCACCATTGGTCATGCGATTGAATATGTTTCCTGCGCTTTCCATAATACTGTCCTTCATGCCCTGTAGCAGGTTCTGCTCAATCTGGTCTAGTAGAAATGCAGCTGTCATATTAACAGCATAATTTTGAGCAAGTACTCTAAGCTCAGATCTGGCCTTATCTATCTGTCTCTGAGCTCTTAGTAGATTTTCAGTGGTTGCCAAACCCTCAAGTTCATTCTCTAATTTCTGCTGGCTTGCTTTTAAATCATTTAGTTTCTGGATTTTTTCCTTTTTCTGTTCACATTTAATGTTATAAACCTCTGTCGCTTCCTCTTGTGATGCATACTGACTGCAACTTTCCATAAATAGCTTTAATAGCTCCCCTTGCTGGACTTCATCAGAGGACAAATTATAGCCAAAAGCTCGGCGAATCCCATCGGTGCTCATTGAACTTAGTACAGATTGTCTAATCTCCTTCAATGAAGCCTCGGTCTCATTAAACTCTATGGCATTATGACTTTTTTCTATAAACAGGGCAATCTTGTTTTCCAAATCCTCATAGACCTTATCCGTAAAATCCATGGATTGATTAGTAAATCCATACCTTTCCATTATTCTCCCGATCTCTTGCTCCACAGATTCTATCTTTTGCTGTAAAATATTAATTTCATGAACTTCCTCAAGATAATTGTACCAATCGTTTAATTTAGCTACTACCTTATCCCATCTCTCAGCTATAGTATAGCTTTCATTATCCTCAACCAGGTCACTCTCTTGACAAAATAAATTAATAAATCTTATATATCTATCATATCTTTCCTCTATGTAGTTTCTACCATGGCTGATTTGAGCAGATATTTCATCTAGTTCCCCTATCCTTTCTTGTATATCCCTTATCCCCAAAAGATGTCCTGGTAAGGTTCTACTCGGTGTATCAATAGATAATCCAAGCCTTATCTTATATTCATCCAGCTCTAGCTTAATGCTATTAAGGTGATCTTCTAATTCCTCTATGACCTCTTTTTTGGCTTGTATTTCAGTTTTTACTTTCTCTATCTGATCTTTATGCGCTTGTACTACAGCACGAGCTTCCCTGGAATTTAAGAAACTCATAATATAATAGACAGCAGTTCCTGCAATACCTCCCAGTCCTATCAATATTCCGGAAAGGGGATTTATAAATGTAAGAACAAGGCCTAGCAAAATAAAGGCCAAAGAGGAATAAAAGTATTTCCTAACTTCTTGCCAAGGCTTTTTATCCCTTATCTCTTCATTTCGATTCTGGAGGGTCTTATAATCTTCCTGAAGCTTTATAAGATCTGCCTTGTGGTTTTTATGTTCAGTTGCTAATTCTTTATGTTCCTCTAGCAAATCTTCAATTCTGCTATGACTTATATTATCAGTCCTTATTTCTGCTATATATTTTATGCTATTCTCATCCCATGCAGCATTAGTCTCTTTTATCTTTGCAATTAACTGCTGCTGCTTTCTATGGTATTCCTGACTTTGCTGGGTATATTGGCGAATGCGTTCATCTATCCCAGATATTCCTGCTACTAGGCTGGCCATCTCATCTTTTTTGTCAAAGAGTAGTTCTCTTATTTTAGTAGGTATTCCCAGTTCAATCTCCTTCTGTTGGAAATCTTTTTTTAGCTGGATATATTCTTGTCCCAGAGATTCAATCCTTTTGACATCATATTCTGAAGGAGCCTCTTCCCAGTACTTATCCTTATTGTCACTTATCCATGTTTCTAATTTTTGTATATCTTTATAGGCTTTATAGTTGTTTTTTATAATATCTAGCTGCACTATCTCATCTTCTAATTGCTCCAGCTCCTTGCTTATCTCCTGGGATATTTTTTTGGTTTCCTCTAGCTCTTGCTGCTTTTGCTGATACTCTTCGACTTGAAGCAGTGCCTTTCGTTTGATATTTATACCGTCATCTATGGACTGGTAATAGCCCTTAAACTGTTTTACCTGTGGGCTGCCTCTCTTGCCCCCTATTTTATCTCCCTCTTTATAAAATTCATCCCTTAGTTGGGGAAGCAGCAAGAGATCTTTTAATCCTGCACCTAGTAATATAGATTGTAGCTTTCGTTTTTCATCGCCGGAAAGTCCGTAGTCATTATTTAATTCGTCTAAAGTTATGGTAAAGAGCTGCCTGTATGTAAAGGCATCTATGCCATATAATT
>JAAYKZ010000234.1 GCA_012522165.1 Clostridiales bacterium | reverse complement strand
GAAAAACCAGCCTTATACAAGGGCTGGTTTTCTCCTGACTCTCAACCTTTTTAGTATTTCCTCAACCCCTAGGATGCTTATTACCCGGCGAAGGTTATATGAAAGGCATGACAAAGAGACCTCTGCGGTCACAGAGATCTTTGTCTTAGTTAGGAAGTAATATGCTCCCCAACTTCGTTTGATTGTTCCAAAGGGGTGTTCCACAATCATCTGTCGTAGCTTGTATTTATCTTTATTTAATTCTGTATTAATGTCTATAGTATCAAGAAAGTCCTGGTCTATATGACGGAATATGCTTCTTCCGTATTTGCTTTTTGAAGGACAGTCCTGACATGCTTTGTAGTTTCTATAGTCTAGCCCAATTATTTTACCATCTTTTTTCCTTGCTCTGTAGTAGTGAAGTTCTTTTTCAGCAGGGCATATATAGACATTTTTTTCTTTATTATATTTAAATTTGTCTTGATAAAAGTCTTTATCTCCCGTGCCGTTAGAATAGGTCTGTTTTGATACATAGGGGGTGATGCCGTTATCTACACATTTTTTAAGATCTGAAGCTAGATAATAACCTTTGTCTGCTAGTATTTCAAAGTCTTTTCCACCAAAAAGCTTTTTTACTCTCATGGCCATGTTATCAAGCTCGCCTAGGTCATTGGGGTTCTGGGTTACTTTAAAATCAGCTATTAGTTTACGTTTTGAATCTACCGTAGTCTGAACGTTATAGCTGGGATTTAGGCTATTATTGTTGTTCATAGTGCGAGCATCAGGGTCGGTGGTGGAGATTTCATTTTTATTACTTTCTTTAAGTTCTTTTTCTAGCTCTTCATATTGTTGTTTACGCTTTTTAAGTTCTTTGATTTTTTCTTGAATTTCTTCGGCACTGGGGGTTCTGTCACACTCTTCTTGGGTATCGGTTTTATCTAGTTGCTCCATGTATGAGTCTATTTTTTCATCAATGTATTTTTTGTGTCTTTCTATTTTCTTTTTATTGTAGTTTTTTCTTTTTGAGTTACAGGCACGAAACTTTGAGCCATCAACAGCTACTAGTTCTTTACCGAACAGGTTCCACTCATCACATAGTTTGGTAAAATCTCTAAAGACCTTTTTTAGTGCTTTTTTGTTGTCTTTTCTAAAGTCTGCAATGGTTTTAAAGTCAGGGGTAAGTTTTTTTAGAAGCCACATTACTTCTATGTTTCTCATAGTTTCCTGCTCAAGTCTACGGGATGAGCGTATCCTGTTTAGATATCCATATATATAGAGTTTTAGAAGGTCTTTTGGATTATATGGTGGCCGTCCGGTAGTTGAAGGGACAGCTCTTTTAAAGCCTAGTTTTTCTATGTCTAGCTGTTCAATATATTCGTCTATTATTCTAACACTGCTATTGTCTTGTATATAATCATCTATGGCATCAGGGAAAAGTGTGATTTGACCTCTGTTTTGGCCTTTGATATAACCCACAAAAACCACCCTTTACAATATGATTATGTCCTTATTATAACATTTTTGTCGGTTTTTGTAAATTATATCAGGACTTTTCACACAGTCTGCCGTCCCCTGTTCTCAGCTCTTATTTGAAAGTACAATAGTCGGAGCATATCTCTACGGTTCTGCCGTGAGAAGGCACAAAGGAAGTACGGGCATTGAGGAGGTATACATGAATAACAATAGAAGCATTGATTCCTATATAAGATTTTACGTAGATATCAATTTTGACAGGGCCGGGTTGTTTGAAACATTAAAAAGGGAATATGACTGTAATACGGTTCTATATCCGGGTTGCTCTATACATATAACACCTTCTCTTTATTTTCAGCATGTAGTGTATGTTGACATTAGTAAGGTTGCCTTTAATGACATTCACAATATTTTAGATTATATAAACAGCAATAAAAAATATAAGCAGCCAACCTACGTTCAGTTTATTCATGGAGACTATACTAAACCACTTCCTGTAAGAGAGGAAAATTATGATTTGCTTATTGCACTATATGCCGGAGAAATTACTAAAACGTGTAAGAAGTATGTTAAACCCGGCGGGATTATACTGACCAACAATCATCATAAGGATGCAGAAGAGTAATTGAAGGATCCTTCAATTACTCTAGATAGTTTGATTTATAAAAAAGGAAAAAAATACGTGATAGAGAAAAATATCAATGATGATTTTAAAGATATACTTAAAAGACATAGTAATACAAAGAAAGACATGAAAAAAACCGGCAAAGGGATGGAATATGTAGATAATCAATGCTATTTTGTGATCAAAAAGAATAAGTAGAAATTAACTGCGACTGCTAATGATGCTGCGTGTATCTGCGAGAAAGAAGTGAAAAAGGCATTTTGTTTATCAAAAAGAGATTCTTAAGAAAGACCAACTATTAAAAGTCAAGCAGATTTAAAAAAAAATCACAAATGAGACCCTACTAAAAACAGGCATCACAAAAAGGCTT
>JAAYKZ010000233.1 GCA_012522165.1 Clostridiales bacterium | reverse complement strand
GTGACATGAGAAACTCTAAAATCTCTATCTACAAGCATCATGCAGTAGTCTTTCGTCTCAGTGTAATCTGCAAATATCTCTGTGTGGCCTGAATACTCGTGACCAGCTAAATTTATGGCTTTTTTATGTATTGGACCTGTTGTAACCGCATCTACTTTGCCTTCTAGAGCTAATTCGATACCTTTGACAATGTATTGAAAGCTCGCCTCACCTCCCAATTTAGTTACTTTACCAAACTCAATTTGCTCTACATCCACATTTTTTATATTCAAAACATCTAAAGTCCCATATTCATATTTACAGTCTTTAAGAGTATCAACTGAATTGATTTTTAGATTTGCCTTTGCTATTTCAACAGCCTGACTCATTACATCAGCATCACTTATAGCAACGGGTCGACACTTATTATAAATTTCACTATTACTCAATGCTTTAGCAGTTATTTCAGGGCCAATTCCGCAAGGGTCCCCAACTGTTATAGCTATTACAGGTTTTGCATTCTCCATTATTATACCACCTTTATTTAATATTTTTTATTTTTTAAGTATTATAATTTGTACTTAATATTCATTGTTGTTTCTTTTGTTTGTAAATATTTTACTGCTTCTAAAAAAGCAGTTGGCGTCCCAAAACCACCAGCCTTAGTTATAATAGGGGTGTCATTGGCTTTGCCACCAATTAATCGGCCTAGCGGTATCCCGGGAAGAACCTCTTCTTCTAATTCTATTCCTTTTGCTTTCAATGCATTCAATACATGAAGGGCTGTATCGCCTCCCGTTATTACGAGACTTTGAACAATTTGGTCATCAACCAATCTTCCTACAATTATTCCGATAGCTTGAGCTATTGTCTTCCCCCATTTTTTTATTTGAGAACTATAAAGATTAGCATTAAAAAGAGAATCCACAGCTATAATTGATATTCTTCCGTTAACTCCATTTGTTTTGTTTAGCTCATGCATTTCACATACCACTTTCTCCACTTCATCTGCCGTGAAACCATTGATTATTTTACCTGTGTTGATTTTTATCAAATTAGCATCTGTGTTTTTCATGACTTCGTCTATCTGCTTTCTAGTAGTAGGATTACATGTCCCGGCAACTATGAGTATAATTCCTTCTTTCGATGGTGATTCTCTTAGTGTATCTGAAGGTAAATCCATAACTTTTGCCAAAAACGATGCAAATCCTGCAGCACCCGCCATAACGGTTTCTTCTGGAAGCATTCTACATGCTAATGCAATATTTTTTAAATCTCCTTTGGTTACTGCATCGATTATCATTACTTGATAGCCTTTTGCGTAGAGTTTTTCAATTTCACTTAGGATTGCTGGAATTCCTTGTCGAACAGTGTTTATTGTTATGTTGGCAACTTTTCTTATCATTTGTTCTTTAATGAGCGTGGGGACATGGCACAATTGTTGATCTCCATCATTGATTAAGATCATATCTTCTTTGCCATTTCCATTTGTTAGGACCTGTGCTATTTTCAAATAACCATCCAACATGTATCTGCCATTTTCAGGGAAAGATGGGACTAATACAGCTAAATTAGCTCCTAAAGCATCCATGACAGCTTCTAATTCAATTCCTGGGTTTCCTCTAAATGTTGAATCCACTTTTTTATATATGCGAGTGAATCCTGACTGCTTTAATAGGCAGCATATATCGTAAACTATCTTATATGCCTTCTCTCCATGTAATGGCCGCGTATTTGAGTTGATTGCTAGAACTTCATCACCATCTAGAAACTGCTCCAATTGATTTACGTCAACAATCACCTTCGTTTTTAAACCGTATTTGCGAAATTGGATGCCCGTATCACTAGCACCGGTAAGATCATCTGCTATTATTGATATGTACCCCATCGATTTACTCCTTCCAACAGCATTTTGTTATGTTTAAAAGCACAACCAATATCAATAGCTTTTTATCATTAATTAATTAACTTGCAATAACTGTGCCAATATAAATAGTAGCCAATTCTAAAAATTGCCAACACCAGGTGTGCCCTTGACTTAAGCAGATTCATCTTTTGAATTTTTGCTTTATGTATATCATTTTTCCAATTTGCATTTTTCATAATGAAAATGAGGCTGTCACATGAAAACAGCCTCTTTGCGAAAATAACCATTGTTAATATGAAATAATAATGTGGTTTTTCATTATGAAATATTTTTCGTTATGAAATATTCAGCTCTCTTAATCTTCGCCACAAAGTGGTCTGACTTATTCCAAGTTTTTTTGAGGTTTCTTCTTTGTCATATCCCGTTAATTCTAAAGTCTTGCGAATTATTGCCAGTTCCATATCTTTAAGGCTCCCTCTCAATTCTATTACTGGTCCATCTAGATCTTTATTATTTATTTTTTCATCCGGTATTCTTATTATTTCATTTATGTCTTCAGGATAAACTTTACTGCCAGCCTTTAGTACCACTAATCGTTCTAAAATATTTTGGAGCTCTCTCACATTTCCCGGCCAGTTATAAGAGTAAAATACTTTTATTACCTCATCTGTAATTACAGGACGAGCTTTTGCAGTTCTTTTGCAAATCTTTTCAAGTAAGCGGTCTATCAGCAAAGGTATATCTTCTTTTCTTTCCC
>JAAYKZ010000232.1 GCA_012522165.1 Clostridiales bacterium | reverse complement strand
TGTTCCCGCGAACGTCGGTTTCTGGGAAAACAGCCAAAAACCCATTGATATGTTCCCACGTACAGATGGTGCCAAAAATCGCCCTCAGACATCAATTCAATCAACTCAAGCCATGTGGAGACGATAGTCTTGATGTCACGTAAAGACAAGTAAATATGCCTTAAATGGCTTGAAATCAAAGGTTTCTAGACTTTCGGTATTTTGTACTGATTGGCTTGAAACCTTGTTTTTTATACATTTAGCAAAGCTTAGAATGTGAAATATGTGTAGGGTTGAGACTATAGAACTGTTTTTTGCCTTGCGAGACTATGGAAGTGATATTTTTGGGATAGGTTGAGACTATAGATTTGTTGTTAATAATATCTAAGAAATCGTTAGATTTTATGATGAAAAAAGTGGGAAAATGATAAAATTTATTATATAATATAATTTGGAAATAGAAGGTATTTAAATATTGTTAATTATATGGATTATAGTCTACTTTATATGAGGGGGAGATAAATGTGAGAATATATGCACCTGACCTTAACTATATTAATGCACTTGATTTTTGCAGACTGTTGCATAATTTGGAGTTTTATGATACGGAGCTTGTAGTGGACTTTAATAGAATGAGTAATTACGATCCATTTTCAATGCTGATTGTATCATCAGCTTTACGAAAGTTTGGTGAAATTCATCCAGGAATAAAGTTGATAATCAATGTTGATAAGTATAATACAAATGCACAATATGCTGGTCACATGGGTTTTTTCAAATCAATTTCTGAAAATTTAACTGTAGGCAAAAAACCCGGAGAAGCAAGAGGTAGTGCTAATTATATTCCAATTACACCAATAACCATTGAAGGACTAAGGGAAGAATCACGGAATGAAAATATTTATATAACACAAAAAATTGAGAATGAATCAAAAAAATTGGGTCAAGTTTTATCACAAGGAAATAAAGACTTAGATTATGCTTTAACTTTTATTATAAGAGAGATAATGAGAAATATTGAAGAACATAGTGAGGCAGATACAATTTGGATATGTGCTCAACATTGGCCAAGGTATCAGTTGGTGGAAATTGGTATACTTGATGAAGGCCAAGGTGTTAGAAATAGCTTACGAAGAAACATTCATTATAGAGATATAATAAATAATGATTATACAGCTTTAAAATTAGCCTTAAAACCAGGTGTGTCGAAGGCATTTCGATTAAGAAATATGCCTGATGGAGTTTGGGATAATAGCGGTTATGGATTATATATGGCTAGTAATATATGTACAGCACTACAAGGAAGTTTCTTAATAGCATCAGGAAATACTGCTATATGTAATAGATATGATAGGACAAGTAAGAATATTGAGACTGAAAAATATGATACAAGAATGAGTGGAACTGCGATAAAGATGACAATTTCAACTGAGAGAATACAAGAATATGAAGCGATACAAAAAGAATTTGTTAAACGAGGAGAAGAATTAGCCAGAAAGATGAAAAATTCAATAAAACGAGCATCTCAATCATCAAAAGGGCTAATTGAATATTTGGATTAAAGAAAATGTAAGTTTTTAAGTATTTAATTAAGGAATATATAGCGATCAAATTTAATCCTCTGTTCAATTTATATGTAAGCTTAATGGAAAGGAATGATTTTTATTGTATGTACTAGATACGAATGCATTTTATTATGCAGCTGGTATTTCAACGTGTACTTATAATGTTGAGAAACCTATTTAGCCCCCTATTAGGTTTGGAGAAAGAATGTGCAACATGTTATAATTATAATAGAAACAGGGGGTTGTAGTAAATGGCTAAAAAACAATACAGTGCAGAAT
>JAAYKZ010000231.1 GCA_012522165.1 Clostridiales bacterium | reverse complement strand
GATAGTATCTTTACTATAAATCGAGTTATAAGTATTGAAAGGTAGAGGATTATTGATCGTTACAGTAATCTGATTGCCACCAGTGACAGGTGGAATAGCCTATGGATAAAAAATATGATTGTCTTCCTGCTTCGCTTTTTCAAAGGCTTCATCGCACTATGGGTACTAGTCTACAGGGTTATAGGCATGTTGTAATAGGTATGGAGATTTTTCATGGATCAATCTATTCTGAGGTTTATCCGTAATCTTCATTAAACTCTATCCTTAGTAATACATTTCTAGTATTATACCCTAGAAAGCTAGTTTTCTATCAGAATATCAATGTGATACAAGGTATCTGGAATAAAAAAGACCGTAAACCCTATAACACTGGTTTATGGTCGTCTTTCTTTTAATCTATTACTATTGTGATCTTTATACATATAGATATCTGATAAACTACAAGAACCATCACCTTGATTCATTCTTTTTTCTGGAAATTCTATATGATGTTAAAGCCATTAGATATGAAATTATAAAGATATACAGATTATATTAACTGCTTTTCAAAACATTCAATTGTCTTTTCTTGCAACTGCTTATATGCATAAAACTTAAAATCTAATGAAGTCCAAAATTTTTTAGCTCCTATGTTTTCTGGCAATATCCCAATTCGAACTTTATTATAATTCTGCTGTTTTAGTTTTTCCTCAAACAAATTATATGCCATTTTACCATATCCCTTAGAATGATGTTCCCTATGAATCATGAGTAAGCCTATCCAAGGACAATTGTCGTTAGGATTATTTTTTAGAAAATCAGTCATTCCAATATAATTGTTTTCTATAAATATAAGATAGCTTTCTGTATTTGGTTTAAGAAACTCATTTCTCGCTTCCTCTAATGAACGCCCCTATCTAATAATTTCCTCTGCGTTATGAAAAATAGGTTTTCGTAATTGTCCCCTTAACCTATTAATGTAACTAATGTTTATCTATTCAAGACATAGATTTTACTCAACAACTTTTGGATGACAGTTAATCTCCAAATACCAAAGGCTGAAACTGCCCCAATAAAGTTTAGAATGATGTCATCTATATCACAAATGCCAGAACGAGTTAATAACTGTAGTATTTCAACGCTAACCAAACTAATCAACATAGCCACTGCAAATCTATTGAATCTACGAAGGTTCTCAAAAATACAAGGAAGCAGAATACCCATTGGGAAGAATAATAATACATTTCCTAATAGATTCTCGATGATTATTGATTCATTTATAGAGCCGTTGATAAAAAATCGCGTATAACCAATTATTGTTTTAAAGGGGATAAGGTTCATATTCCATTTAAGATATTCTTTAATACTTACTGTCCCTGCACCATTATCTCCACGATGACCAATAAGAAATAATATAGCAACTAATATTAAACAATAAAAAACAAATACGGCAGAAATAGATCCTTTCATCACCATATATCGTTTCTCTTCCTCCTGTACAATTGATAGCAGTAAAATAGTTGCTATAATAACCGGAATACAGATAGCTATCGCCATGATAAGCAACCCCGATACATGAAGCATTGTATTTCTTTTCAAAATTATTACACTTAATAAAAGAATAAGTAATGCACTGATAGCATAAAAAACTCCTGCAGCCACCTTCTTAACTAATACAATTTTATCCATACTAACCTTCCTTAAAATAAATAATATATTTACCGTTTCATACATTTCTACGATTGTAGCATAGTTTGTTATATATTGTAAAGCACATATAATTCTATTTTATATCATAATCCCATAATATCACCTAAATCCTATTATTTCTATGTAAAATTTATGCTATCAATATCTATGGAATTTCGCCGTATTTTTTTGTGACAGACGAATAACACTATCTATTAGAAGAAAGGCGAAGGGTGGAAAAACATGTTTATTCCAAAAAGAATCCTGTTTATGAAAGGGTCGCTGGAGTATGGAGTTAGGAAAACAGATTCATGCTTACTTCAAAGACAACAGCCAAGTAGAAATAGTTAAACTAGGGCATCACGGAATCAGAAGCAACATACCAGGAGATGATATTTCCGAATTTTATCGCCATGGCAAGAGAACACTGGTAGTAGGGATTAGAAAAGGCCTGAAGTTCCAGTCCTGCAAACCTTCCGCTCACTATCAACTACCCTTGCTGTCCGGATGCATCGGACAGTGTGAGTACTGCTATCTGAATACAAACCTTGGAGATAAGCCTTATATGCGGGGCAACGTGAATGTGGAGGAATCTTGGAACAGGCTGGAAAATACATAGAAGTAAGACTGCCGGAGAAAACAATATTTGAAGGCTCTGCTACATCGGATCCCATACCCGTTGAACCCTATTCCCATTCCCTGAAGCAAGCCATTCAGTACTTCAGCAAAACTGAAAAGGGAAGATTCCGGTTTGCAACTAAATTTACAGATGTTGATACGCTCCTGGATGTTGATCACGGCGGCCATACAGAGGTTCGTTTTTCCCTAAATACAGACAGGGTGATTCAAGACTTTGAAAGATGAGGCTATTGGCATGAAACAAACAATATGGTAAAATTAGGAGTAACAAAAAGCCTAACTTTGAAAGGAGTTTTTTATTTGAAAGAATTATTTTATAAGAAATTAAACATTGTTTTATCAAAACAAAGAAAGGACAGTGACTAATAGGGGAACAAAACTTAACCAAATGAGTTTTATTCCTCTATTGTTAATAATGATAATAATGGAGGAATAACCAATGAGCATAAATAAAGACAATAACATTCTATACAACGAAAGATTCCCTTTATCCAACAAGTATGAGCCCAACTGGGTATTAGACAACTCTATGGGACCAAATGCTTTATGGCTTACAGAATGGCTATGTGAAACAATGGACTTAAAACCTGATATGAGAGTTCTTGACTTAGGTTGTGGAAGAGCCATCAGTAGTGTTTTTCTTGCAAAAGAGTTTGGGGTTCAGGTTTGGGCGTATGGTTTATGGATAAAAGCCACAGATAACTGGAATAGGATAAAACAACAAGGACTTGGCAACAAAATTTACCCCATACACGGTGATGCAAGAAATATGCCTTTTGCTGATGGCTTCTTTGATGCAATAATCAGTGT
>JAAYKZ010000230.1 GCA_012522165.1 Clostridiales bacterium | reverse complement strand
TACAATCTTATTGCGCTTTATTACATAATTTTTCATTTGTGTATCAAGTAAAAAGTGGATATTTTTGATAATGTTTTTATCAATATTAAATATTATGTTTTGCTTACTTTGTATTAAAAACCTTTTCCATTTCCCTTTCTTCCACCTCATTATTACTACCTTCAACAATAGTGTTTGAAATAATGCTATCCAATAACCCATAACCCCTTGGAAATAAACAGTTATTAAATATCACTTTAGCACTGTTTTCAATAATTAATTTACCTGCGATTACACAATTATCAAAACGGACTGGTTTATTGATGGTGTTTTTAATGTGTATAATGCAGTCATAAAAATGACAGCTGGTAATAGTCTCTCCATTTGAAATTCCATCAATTAATAATGCAATTCCAGAATTATGATTGACCTGACAGTTGGATATAATTCCATGGGAATCATTGCTGCCTCCTAATATTTCAATGCCATTTATATTATCATTTATCATACAATTTGTTAATTGAACGTTTCCGCCATGTATTCTAGCGGCTACTTCATTTCCATTAAATTGTGAGTTGGAAATTACAACATACTCTCCTCGCTCTTCTGATAAAAAGCCTATTTTGTTTGATAAAAATAGTAGATCACTGGCCGTTAGTGTAGAATGGGTACCAACAGTATGACCTACTCTAAGACCGGCATATCCTTTAAAGTTTCTAAATGTACAATCACGTAAACGTATAAATTGCCTACCTATTGTATACAAACCTGTTTCTGTTGAGAATTTACCATTGTCAGCACCAATAAAATCAGCTTTATCTATGCCAATATCGTCTTCTGCTACTTCACAAAGAATTAAGTCTTTTTGGCTTTTGTATATTTTTCTATCAAATTCCTGCTGCATTTGTCCATTTACTTTGAGTTTGCCCATATCATTTTCCTCCTATTGTTTTGTGTTAAGTATTTAGCTTTGATAATGTCAATCTTACATGTCCTGAATCCCATAAAATGAGAATAAGAAGGCTTCGAATGAAACCTTCTTATCTATGATTCATAAATAGTTATTCTTAAGTTTCCCATAAAGCTGTATTACTTATTTTTGACTGGAGTTACCTTAAAGGAGTATTGGAAATCCTTCTCTTTTAGTCTATATTTCTCTATTAGCTCTGGACCACAGCTGTTGGAGCCAATACCGCTTACCTTATAATCAATCCTAACAATTGTGGTTCCGCTTGGTTCTAGTTCAAAACTATGCTGAGCTCTTGTTAACTCTTCTGAAGTATAGTGGGATGCATTACACTCAAAAGGTGCTTTGGAGCTAAATTCTAGACCAAGACCATTATCATCGCAGACCAACAAATACTTAACCTTTGTATGGTTGCCATGCTCTTGCGGTTTAATATAAGGTACATACTCATCTGTTACGGTGGACTTATAGTATCCTACCTTTGCATGATGACACATATCTATATAGTTCTCGTGGGGGCCTTTTCCGTAGTACTCAATATTTTCCATAGAATTTGGCATAGTAAACTCAAAGCCAAACCTAGGTAGCCATATGCTTAGTTCATTAACATCTACATCAATGTCTATAGTTAATTCACCTAAACTGCTAATGGCATAACTTGCTTTGTATTTTGCAAAGGGTGCACGAGCTACACCAGCCAGGCTACCTGTCACATATACAACAACGGATCCATCTACCTTCTTTTCCCAGTCGAAGGTATAACACTTGTGGAATTGTTTATTGATATTCCAGCCGCTTTGGTTATCTCCAAACAGACCCCATCTATATTTTATTATTCTATCGTTATCCGTTGGCGCCCTCCAGGCAGTTATCTCTGTAGCGTCAGCTAAAAGATCTTTGCCTTCTATACTTATACCAACCAATTTGCCTAAAGGTTTACTAAATGTATATAGGATATCCCCATCACAGCTAACTATTAAATTGACATTATCCTCAGTTACTTCACATTCTCCACTGTTAACATCATTATTGTCCTCATCATCTATAATTTGTACTTCAGGAATTTCCAGCTGTATCATGGCAGTTTCATAACCAGCCTCTGCCCACACCGTATCCTTGGTAGTGAATAAATGTAGATCTAAATAGCAGCCTAGCTTACAGCTTTCAAGCAAGGTATAGTCTATGGTTACCTCTTTAGTCTCATGAGGCTCAATATCACATACTAAGGTACCCTCTTGCACAGCTTTGCCATCTACAGAAAGCTGCCATCTTAATTCATATTCATTTAAGTTAGTAAAGTCATGCAAATTGGTAATTAATAATTTGCCATTTTCTCTATCAGAAAACTCAGCCTTGATATATTGATAAACATATTTGGCCTCTAGAGATCCGGCCTTTAGGCTACGATCGGCAAATACTAGTCCATCTACACAGAAGTTACCATCATGGGTATCTTCGCCAAAATCTCCACCATAATAGTACTTGCCATCACGAAGGACAGTATGATCCGCCCATTCCCAAATACATCCACCTATCAAACGGGGATGACGATAAAACAACTCCCAATAATCATGGAGATCGCCAGGTCCATTACCCATAGCATGAGAGTATTCACATAGGAAAAATGGGCGTTTGTCTTCACTTCTTGCTTCCTTTTCTAAAAAGTCTAGAGAAGTATACATATAGCTTACTACATCAAAATGAGGAGGGGTACCTACCATATTGGCTCTTTCATAATGAACTAAACGCATTTCATCCCTGGCCTTTAACCATTTAGCCGCTTTGTCAAAATGAGCACCATGTCCACTCTCATTACCTAGTGACCACATGATAATGCTGGCAAAGTTTTTATCCCTTTCATACATTCTGGTTATTCTTTCTAAAATAGCATCTTCCCACAATGGATGATCGGTCAGCCATTCTGGATCATAAGCCTTGTACCCCCATCCTGTGTTTAGTGATACAAAACCATGAGTCTCAATATCTGCCTCATCTATTACATAGAAGCCTAGCTCATCACAAAGTTGGAGAACATAAGAAGAGGGGGTATAGTGAGCCATGCGTATGGTATTAATATTTAGCCTCTTCATTAAGTATAAATCTTTACGTATATCCTCTTCGCTTATAGCATGGCCTTTTTCAGGATGGGTATCGTGACGGTTTATCCCCTTCAATTTTACTGGTACACCGTTGATGAGCAACTCACCTAGTTCAGACACAGCAATTGTACGCATTCCTACTCTAAATGGGATATATTCATCATTCATTTGAAGAACCAGGGTATATAGGTTAGGGGTTTCGGCTGTCCAAAGCTTTGGATTCGGCGGAGAGAAGGTAAATTTGCCATCAGTTACTTTTTGCCTCCCTATCTCTTGATCCCCGTCATACAAAATAGCCCAAACTTCATCAGAGCTATTTTCCTGTTCTTCTCCATTAATTTTAAAAGAAATGTCTCCATTAATAGTAGTTAGATCTGTGCGGATATCTACGTCTCTAATATGATTTTTGCTTCTTGATAAGAGGTATACATTTCTAAAAATACCTGATAATCTAAAGAAGTCCTGATCTTCTAAGTAGCTTCCGTCACACCATTTCAATACTTTGACTATTATTTCATTATTGCCATCTTTTAAGTAGGGGGTTATATTAAATTCAGCTGGTAAGTGGCTAACTTGACTGTATCCAACTTCAACTCCATTTATATATAAATAGTAGCAAGAATTAACCCCTTCAAAAATTATATAAGTCTCCCTTGATTTCCAATCATCATCTAAGGTAAATTCTCTTCTGTAAACTCCACAAGGATTCTCATCGGGTACATAGGGAGGATCTACTGGATGAGGATAGTTTACATTAGTATAATATGGCTCTTCATAACCATGCATTTGCCAGTTTGATGGTACAGGAATAGAGTCCCAAACAGTAATAGTCTCTGGTGCCTCATAATAGGCTTTATAAAATTTAAAATCCCAGGTGCCGTTTAGACAACGATAATATTTTGACTTTTCTTTATCCACCGTTAGGGCAGAATCCAGGTCTGAGTAAGG
>JAAYKZ010000229.1 GCA_012522165.1 Clostridiales bacterium | reverse complement strand
CCTCTCGGGTATGATTAACCAGCCGTAGGGTCATCCGCATAAATCCCCGTAGGCCTTTCTTTGGGGGTGGGCTTTGGGATTTGCGGCTGGCACCCAGCCAGGCTATCATATCCCGCCACTCATAGTAAATAGTACTTCAAAAATTATCCTAACTTTTATAACAGGAGCAGGCTCTGGAATATTGTCAAACCTTAGTTAAAAGTCCCATAATCATTGCTCCTTAATTTTCCTTAAGGCTTCATTAAGCCCCCCTACATCTAACGGGTTCAGGGCCACAGCCTGGGGCAACGACCAATCTCTGATATCCCCAGACCACCTTGAAGGGTTTTTAGCCTTGGCTATCTGGTAGACTCTAATACGGTTTTCTATGATCTTTTTATCCAGACCATAATGCCTTTGATGGGGAGTTATGAAATTTATTCCGCTATGTAAGTGTTCAAAATTATACCATCTTACAAACCTCTGAACCCATTCCCTGGCCTCTGCGAGGGTTTTGAAACCTTTAAAAGGATATTCAGGGCGGTATTTCATTGTCTTAAATAAGGATTCAGAGTATGGATTGTCATTACTTACCCTGGGTCGTGAAAAGGAGCTTTGGACCCCCAGCTTTTCTAAAGCGGCCAAAAAGGTCGCGGCTTTCATAGGACTCCCGTTATCCGAGTGTAATACCAATGGCCTCCCTTGTATTCCTTGAGACAAAACTGCCTTTCTAACTAGCCTTTCGGCATATTCAGCCTTTTCGGTCTCCCAGACTTCATAGGCCACGATAAGTCTGCTGAACATGTCTACGACTAGGTATAGTTTGAAATATTGCCCCTTAACGCCGGCATTTAGCCACGTTATATCCCAAGTCCATATTTCATTGGGGCCATATGCTATGTGGGTAGGCGATTCTCTCTTTACAGGTTTCCTGCTACGGCCTCTGTGAGAATCCATCTTCTGCTCTTTGAAGATGCGGTGAAATTTTGATTCCGATGCTATATACTCACCTTTATCTGCTAGCATAGGGACGATTTTACAGGGTGGTAAATCGGCATATTCCGGGCTGTTGGCTACCTCAATGACTCTTGCACGTTCCTTCTCTGATAGCTTGTTTTTAGGCGCAGGTCTTTTGGTGATAGGCCTCTGATCCTCTTTTATTGGGCCGTCATACGTTCCTACCCATCTTTGATAGGTGCGTTCACTTATGCCCAGCTCCCTACATGCGGGTCCTAGCCTGGCACCGGATGCTCTCGCTTCATTAATCAGCTCTACTGCTTTTGCGCGATCTGGGGCGCTGATTAGCCTTCCCCGTGGTCCCCCCAAATCGCTTGGGCTTTTTTTCGAAGCACCAATAACGCGGCTGTTTCAGCCAATGCCCTATCTTTCCTGCGAAGTTCCCTCTCAAGGGCCTTGGTCTTTTGTTTCTCTTCCTTAAGATCCTCCTCCAACTTCAAAGGATCTTTAGCATTTAAGGCATTTGCTCTTATACATTGCTCGCGCCATGCTTTGACATCCTCTACGAATAAACCCTTTCTGCGGCAATAGGCAGCCAGTTCTTGTTCGGTAAGGGTGGAAGTTTCTAATACTATATGAAATTTATCTTTGGGGCTCCATCTCTTGGCCGATTTTGGGCTATCTAAGCTGCTGGCTTTATCCCTACGCCATGTATATATGGCAGTCCTGGATATCCCTAGCTCTTCTGCTAGGCTTGCTACTGTATCTTTTGTTGGTGGCTCCAATCTTCTCAAAACTGATTCCTTGAATTCAGCTGTATAGCGTCTTCTTTCTTTATTAATTCTGGACATAATTTATCTCCTTAACCGTTATCGTATTTCTATTGTATACTAGCGTACAATAT
>JAAYKZ010000228.1 GCA_012522165.1 Clostridiales bacterium | reverse complement strand
AGGTAGTCCATACACCCTATATAAGACCCATCCAATAACAAATCCATTAATAACTACTGGTGGTAGGGGAACCAGCCACCGTTTTCTCATTATTCGGGACAATATAGCGGCTATTAAAGTAGCTAAACTCCCAAAAACTATGTCAATTAGACCCCCACCTCCAAAAATATTGGAAACAATACAGCCCACAAAGAGCCCTGGTATTGCTGCAGGAGTGAAATATGGCAGAATAGTCAGGGCTTCTGATATTCTTACTTGAATCTGCCCATAGCTAATAGGCGCTAAGAGTATAGTTACAACAGCGTATATAGCTGCAAGGATGGCAGCTTCTACGATAAATTTTGTTCTTTTATCTAAATCAAAATTCATTTTATCACCTTTCTCATTTAAATATTAAAAGTAAAATACCCTGGAGAACACAAATTATCCCCAGGGTATTGGTCTCCGTAGTTTTGTTTATAGACAGGATGGTTTCGAACTGTCTTATTTAGTTTTTTCTATTTATACTCTTTCTACCATGATACCTGTATCATGATCGTTTATGTCAAATCTCTCCATTGAAGCATCTGATACCTTTTCGATGCTGACTGCCAAAGTCTCGCTCTTTACGTAGTCCTCATATTTTTCTAGAGCCTTTGTAATCTCTTCATCACCGTCAAAGTAGATACGGATGTTGTCCGTTACCTCATAGTCATTATTCTTTCTCATCTGCTGAATTTTAGAGATAAATTCTCTTGCATATCCTTCATCCCTAAGTTCAGGAGTAATGGTGGTATCCAGGATTACAAAGACGTTATTCTCCATAATCACATTAAAGCCTTCCTTAGCTGAGATGGTTATGAGTACATTCTCCCTATTTATTTCAAAGGGCTGACCGTCTAGGTCAATGCTATAATTTTGCCCTGCTTCAAGCATAGGTGCAACCACTGATGTATCCAACTGAGCTAAAGCTTTTTGGAAATCCTTAAGCTTTGGCCCAAGGACAGGACCTAATACCCTAAAGTTTGGCTTAATGGTAAAGTCCATGTACTGATTTAAGTCTTTGGCAAATACCACCTCTTTGATGTTCAGCTCTTCCTTGATCAAGGGCACCAGATGGGAGATTAAATCTTCATATTTGCCATCAACATAGATTTTTTGTAAGGGTTGACGCACCTTGATGCGGGCTGACTCTCTAGCCGCACGACCTAAGGTAACCATACTTCTTACCAGATCCATTCGCTCTTCTACTTTCTCATCTATAAGCTCCAAATTAACCTTTGGATAGTAGCTAAGATGAACTGAAAGTTCTCCCGTTAAATTCCTGTACATCTCCTCTGATATAAAGGGAGCAAATGGTGCTATCATCTGGCACAGTCCCACCAATATTTCATAGGTGGTATTGTATACCGCCTTTTTATCATCTGTCAGCTCAGGATCCCAGAACCTTCTCCTAGAGCGACGGATATACCAGTTGGACAAATCTTCGTTGGCAAAATCCTGGATTCGCCTTACAGCCCTAGTTAGATCATAGGCTTCCATATCCTCTTCTACAGTTT
>JAAYKZ010000227.1 GCA_012522165.1 Clostridiales bacterium | reverse complement strand
TGGGTTTATAGAAAATGCTACAGATTTGGATTTGGAAGATTGTTATATAATAACTTCCAATGAGCATATGTTCATAGGTGATATAAAAAGCGGGGAAAAGAAAGAACTAACAGGAAAAGCTGTAAAATACTATGGTGATAGATATGATCTGTTGAACAGTCTTTACAATATAAACGATCTAAGGAATGATGGGAGTAAGATGACAAATCAAAAAGTAGAAGAAATCAGGACTCATTATCAGAAAAGGTATATTCTAGATTATTATCTTAATTCCAATCCTTCACCGACACTAGAAGGCGTTAAACTAATAGGTTGGAGCCGAAGCGCTTCAGACTCAAATATAAGAGTAAACGGTAAAGAAGTAAAAAATTATAATAGATCATTATTGGTTTGGGATTTGACACTTGCTATTGAATCAGGACAAGAGATTGAGCTGCCCTGGGGTTATATAAAACCTACAGTTAACGATAAAATTACTAAAGGGGATTATGATCCCTATGGTAATATTATGTATGGTACAGGTGCTATAGAGGTTTCTTATGATTTAGGCCAGGATATTGTTCCTGAAAGAATCGGTTTAAGCCATGATGTTATAGAACCTAATATAAAACAGTATATTTGGAATGTAGAGGAACAACGATGGGAGAGCCGTGATTTAACTGGTTATGTAATACAGGGAGAAGATATAGCTAAATATATAGATGAAAACAATCTGCTACTGATCAAATTTGAGTTAAATGATAATACCTTCCGAATCCCTCAGATTACAGTGAAAGGAAGGATGAAATAGTGCTTAAGATTAATGGACTTACAAAAAGCTATGGGATATTTACGGCAGTGGATGGGCTGGACTTGAATGTTCCAAAAGGAGAAATTTATGGATTTGTGGGACCTAATGGAGCTGGAAAAACCACCACTATGAAAATAATATGCGGCCTTTTGCCAGCCGATAAAGGACAAGTCAGTGTAGCAGGCATAGATGTGATTAAAGATGTCAGAAAAGCAAAAGAATTGATAGGCTATATGCCAGATTTTTTCGGTGTTTATGATAATTTAAAAGTAACAGAATACCTGGACTTTTATGCTTCAATATACAATTTAAACCCAAGAGATAGGAAAAGAATTTGCGACGACCTGCTTGAACTGGTGGATCTGCAGGATAAGAGGGATGCTTATGTGGACAGTTTATCACGAGGCATGAAGCAAAGGCTCTGCTTGGCAAGAAGTTTGGTGCATAATCCAGAGCTTTTGGTACTGGATGAGCCTGCCTCAGGAATGGATCCAAGGGCAAGGGTTGAGATGAAAGAGATTCTCAGGACTCTAAAGGATTTGGGAAAAACAATTATGATAAGTTCTCATATATTACCTGAGTTGGCAGAACTCTGCACTTCCATAGGTATAATAGATAGAGGTAAAATAGTAATCAGTGGTACTGTTGATGAAATAATGCAGCAGGTATATAGTAAGAGATTTATAAAGGTAAGAATTAGAGGTAATATGGAAGAAGCTGTAAAGGTTATGAAAGAATCTCCCTTAATCACAAATATCAATAAAGGGGCTAATTTCATTGAGGCTGGTTTTGAAGGAAATGAGGAAGAAATGGCTATGCTACTTAAGGAATTAGTCACGAGGGATATTCCTGTAATAAGCTTTG
>JAAYKZ010000226.1 GCA_012522165.1 Clostridiales bacterium | reverse complement strand
TCTACCTTAGGTTGAACCAACACAACGGGTTAAAATATTAATAATATAAAAGATTATACTATGATAATACAATTTAAGATTGGAGGGAGAAATGGGATTTTTGTTTCAAAAGATTTAATTATGGGTAAAAGGTTTCTTAATCAAATAAGCACTCACTTATCATATACATTATGAGGCTGAATGATAACTGTTGAACTAACATGGTAGGTTAAATTAAGTCTATATAATTAGGAGGAAGATAAATATGAAAATTAAAAGAGATATGACAATAGGAGAATTACTTAGGACCTATCCTCAAGTAATTGAGACACTTTTGCAGTTTAATATGGGATGCATTGGTTGTCCTTCTGCACAGGCTGAAACCCTAGAAGAGGCTGCTATGGTCCATGGTATCAACATTGATTATCTGCTGGAAAAATTAAATGAGGCGGTATAAGAAAGATGGATAGCATAAACCTTATGGTTGAAGAGCATAGAAACATAAAGCGTATGCTAAAGGTAATACGCAAGTATTGCTTTAGAATACTGAAAAATCAGGATGTTGACTATGAAGACTTCTATAAGATAATTGACTTTATAAGAAATTATGCGGATAGTCATCACCATGGCAAGGAAGAAAACATGCTCTTTAATCGCATGGTAGATGAGCTAGGACCAGCAGCTGAAAAGCTGGTAACCCATGGAATGTTGGTAGAACATGACCTGGGTAGGCTTCATACCAAGCAGCTAGAAGAAGCAGTAGCTAAGGTTTTAGAAGGTGATGAAGAAGCCAAGTTAGATGTCATTGGTAATGCCATTGGATACGCAGATTTGTTAAACAGGCATATTGATAAAGAGGATAGGGTGGTATATGAATTCGCTAGAAAAAACTTGGCAGAGGACACTGTTAAAAGGATAAACTATGAGACTAAAGTCTTTGAAAATAGGGCTAAGGAAAAGAATATACAACAAAAATATATAGATCTATTAAAAGAACTAGAATCCAAGGTTGCAGAACAATAGACTATTTAATCGAAATAAAAGGGACTGTCTACTTGACAAAGATCAGTTCAATTGGCAGTTCCTTTTGTTTTGCAAAAAAATTAAAAAACCTTCAGGTTGGTAACCAATGTTACATACTTTCATATCCACATTCTTTATAATACAAAAAGTAATGTTGATGAGTTATATATCAAATAAAAGGGTAAAAATGAGTAACAACATTTATACTTGCTGCGAAATTAAAATTAATATGAAAGAAAAAAACTAGGAGGTAGGAAAATGAATATGTTTTGTTATCAATGCCAGGAAACCGCAAGAGGCAAAGGCTGTACAGTCAAAGGTGTTTGCGGTAAGACTGCTGAAGTGTCAAATCTGCAGGATCTACTAATATATACTGTAAAGGGCATTTCAGAAGTGGTGGTAAAAGGCGGACTAGATGTGAAAGAACTAGGGGATGTAAACCATCAAGTATTAAACAGCCTTTTTATCACTATCACCAACGCTAACTTTGACGATGACGCTATTGAAAAACAAATCAGAAAAATGCTTGCTAAAAGGGATGAATTAAGAGCAAAAGTATCAGTGGACAATCTCCATGATTGTGCTACCTTTGAAGTAAGCGACAGGCAGTCCATGATTGAGAAGGCTGTTACTGTAGGTATCTTGGCCACTGCAGATGAGGACATTAGATCTTTAAGAGAAATGATAACTTACGGTATAAAAGGCTTAGCTGCATATGCCCATCACGCTCTAAATATTGGTAAAGAAAATCCAGATCTCTACGCTTTTATCTATGAAGCTATGGCAGCTACAGTAAATGACAGCTTAACTGTTGATGACCTAGTTGCCCTAACCCTAAAGACCGGTGAGCGTGGAGTTGCCGCAATGGCCCTACTGGACGAGGCCAACACATCCAAATACGGCAACCCTGAGATTACTAAGGTTAATATTGGAGTACGCAACAATCCCGCTATTTTAGTATCTGGTCATGATTTAACGGATTTAGAGCAGCTATTAGAGCAGACTAAAGGAACTGGTGTTGATGTATACACCCACGGTGAGATGCTGCCTGCCCACTACTATCCAGCTTTCAAAAAGTATGATCACTTTGTAGGTAATTATGGAAACGCTTGGTGGAAACAGCTAGAAGAGTTTGAATCCTTTAATGGCCCTATTTTGTTCACCACAAACTGTCTAGTTCCTCCAAGAAGCGAAGAGGTAAGATCAAGAATCTTTACTACTGGTGCAACAGGATACCCAGGATGTGTTCATATAGAAGCCGATGAGAAAGGCAATAAAGATTTCTCACAGATTATAGAACTAGCCAAGAAGCTAAATCCACCTAAAGAGATTGAAAATGGCACCATAATAGGGGGATTTGCCCACAACCAAGTCTTTGCATTGGCTGATAAAATAGTAGAGGCAGTAAAGAGCGGAGCTATCAAGAAGTTCTTTGTAATGGCTGGCTGCGATGGTAGGATGAAATCCAGAGATTACTATACTCAGTTTGCTGAGAGGCTACCAAAGGATACCGTTATCCTAACTGCAGGATGTGCAAAATACAGATACAATAAGCTAGACCTTGGTGATATTGGAGGAATTCCAAGGGTACTGGATGCTGGTCAATGTAATGATTCCTATTCCCTTGCACTTATAGCACTAAAGCTAAAAGAGATCTTTGAGCTAAATGACATTAATGAATTACCTATAGTATATAACATTGCTTGGTATGAGCAAAAAGCCGTTATTGTACTACTTGCACTACTTTACCTGGGAGTTAAAAACATACATCTAGGACCAACTCTACCTGGATTCCTATCTCCAAATGTGGCTAAAGTACTGGTAGAACAATTCGGAATCGCTGGTATTGGCGAAGTGGATGAAGATATTAAAATGTTCATGAGCGCTTAAAATATGCATACTCCCCTATATGCAACCC
>JAAYKZ010000030.1 GCA_012522165.1 Clostridiales bacterium | reverse complement strand
TTCCATGGTTTTGTCTTGTTTTAACCTTAACTCGTTTCTTTAAAAAGTAAAATCATGTCTCTAAAGTGACATTTTCATAGAATAAAATTATACTTTTTTAGGTGACATTTTCACTGAGTATTGACAGCCTTTTACATAAAAATTTTTTGTTCTTGTTTTGTGATAGCAAAAATACGTTTAAATACAGCATTTTTAGTTTATATAAATAAATTAGCAAAATAATTTATCCTATTTTATTCTTTAAATAAACTAAACTATATGAACATAATTATTATATGAATTACAAAAAACTAGCACAACATATTAATTTTAAATATTTTTATAGTTTAATAAATAAACAAAATAAATGCTTTTTATGATATAATATTGACGTCAAACAAATTATAGTTCATAGTTAATGTTAGTAGAATAATTTCTACTGCTTAATAAACTAATGAAGAGAGGAGTATTACAGTGGATGTAAGAGAGATATTTAAGGCTGAAACAAGTACTTGGCATGTCTCTTTAGATGGTGAAATAGATATATATAATGCCCCTGAACTCAAGGAAAAATTACATAAGCTTATTGAACAGCATCCTGGGAACTTTGTGTTAGATTGTCAAAATTTAACTTACATTGATAGCACAGGACTGGGAGTATTAATTAGTGCATTAAGGCGAGTTAAAGAATATGACGGTCAGATTACTATTACTAACCTAAAACCCTATATTCGAAAAATCTTTGTTATTACTGGTCTAGATAAAATTTTTGCTTTAGAGGTGCAAGGAACATGAACAATGATATTATTACCTTGATAGTACCTGCTAAGCCAGAATATGTTATGATTGCGCGATTAACAAGTGCAGCTTTTGCTAGTAGGCTAGGTTTTGATGTGGATCAAATTGAGGATATAAAAATGTCTGTTGCAGAAGCAATAATATTAATACTTAACCAAGCTGTAAAGCCTAGGGAGTTGTTAATAAAATTTAAACATTTGAACCAGGATATTCATATAGATATTACTGGACAGGGAGATTGGATAGAAACTAATATATCAAGTCAAGACATAGACCATGCCCAGTTAAGTCGATATATTTTAGGCTCAATGATGGATGAGGTAGAGTTTAAGACTGATAATGGCATTATGAGGGCAATATGTATGCATAAAGGATGTGGGGGGTCTAGTTGATTTATGGATGAAAAAAGAAAAAACGCCACTGATAACGATTACATAGAAAATCTTCTTCGAGAATATTGCGAAACTCGAGATATTAATCTTAGAAATGAGTTAGTTCAGCATTATCTTTACATCGCAGAAATAATTGCAAAAAAGTTTGTTAATAGGGGTGTAGAATACGACGATTTATTCCAGGTTGCATCTTTAGCATTGATAAAAGCCTTGGAGCGATTCGATATTAATAGAGGATATAAATTTTCTAGCTTTGCTACGCCAACTATAATCGGAGAGATAAAAAATCATTTTAGGGATAAAAGTAGGATAATACGTTTACCACGTAAAGAAAGCGAAATGATAAAGAAAATTGAAAGTGCCAAGGCGCATCTTTCTAATCAATTAGGACGAAGTCCCAAGCCAGAGGAAATTGGCAAATATCTTAATATTACAACTGAGGAAGTATTAGAACTTATGGAGTCTAGTTATCTTACTAATACTGCTTCTCTAGATTACTATATTGATGAGAATAATGAGACTGATTTAATGGCAATGATTGGAAAGGAAGAAAAAAATTATTCCCTAGTGGAGGATAGGGATGTAATTGAGAAGATCATGTCAGGTTTGGGAGATACTGAAAGAAAAGTTCTTTACGAACGCTTTTACAATGAGCGTAGCCAAAGGGAAATAGCTGAAGAAATTGGCGTATCACAAATGTATATTTCACGAATGGAACGAAGACTGTTAGAAAGATTTAGGTCCTATATCAAGAGAACTATTTAAGAAATCTTAGTTCAAATCATTCGTTGTTTTATATAAATAAAAAGTGGTAATAATATTATAGTTATTGTATTTAGACAAATTAGTATGTGGAGGTAAAGTTGGTGAAGCTGCTTTTTAAAAAACAGATTACCGGAAGCAATCCTTTAATAGTTAGAAAATTAATCAACGAAATGATGAATTGTATTAATGAATGGAATCCTTTGGATGAGGATGAATATTTTGAGTATCGTTTAATATTGAACGAACTTATTTCCAATGGAATTTTGCACGGCAATAAAGGATTATGTAATAAGAAAGTTAATGTTGCTATTGAAGAAGTAAACTCAACGACTTTAGATATCTTTATCAAAGATGAAGGACAAGGATTTGATTATAAGAAGCTATGTCAATACCGTCCTGAATGTGACAATTTAAATATGTCGGAAGGAGGACGAGGCTTAATGCTGGTTAATGCTTTATGTAGCAAGATACAGTTTAATGAAAATGGAAATCAAGTAAAAATCACTAAATCCATCTGTCCCAAATAAGAATACTTTACGTAATGGATAAAATATATTTGTATTTATC